>JAYTWN010000457.1:0-9177 GCA_043743435.1 Acidimicrobiia bacterium | reverse complement strand
GACCTGTCCCGAGTCCAGACTCCCCAAGACCTGTCCCGAGTCCAGACTCCCCAAGACCTGTCCCGAGTCCAGACTCCCCAAGATTTGTCCCGAGTCCAGACTCCCCAAGTCCAGACTCTGGCAACGGCAACTGATGGAGCCTGGGTCGAACGATGCCCCGGGACCCCGGTTCGCCTGAGCGACAACCGATTACTCCATACCGACATCGGACATCTGGCCACTCTGCCGGAAAGCGGAGGGGACATTCACGGCACACAGTTCCTTGTCGTGACAAAAGAAGATGGAACACGCAGCCCCATCACTCCCCCGAACCTACAGGTTCGTCGCTTGGTCCAGGCCACCGAGATGCACGCGATCTTCACCGCAAACGCTAGTCAACAACTACTAGGCATACATACTAGTATCGTGCCAGCAGACCCGGGATCAGTTTCGGTGTTTCGCGTTGGCCTCGATGGCACGGATCTGACGCTGCTAGCCGGAGGTGCCGACGTTGGCATTCACGACGTGGCAGCCACCAGCGAGACCGGAGCCGTTCAGGTCATTCGCTCCGTCAGCACGAATCGTACGCGTGCAGAGCATCGAGTTACCGTTGAAGGCGAAACCCAGCATTTAGTGGAAACACGAGCCGAGATTGCCCTCGTCAACCCCAAGCCCATCTTCTTTCGTGCCGGAAAAGACGGACTTAACTGCGTAGCCTTTCTACCCTCTGCAGGATCACCAGGCGCCCTCAAAGCCCAGAGCGCAGGCCTTGAGAAGTTCCCGGTGTTAATGGATCCCTACGCTGGCCCTCACGCCCAACGTGTTGTGCAGGCACGCAATGCCCATGCCACCAGTCAATGGTTTGCCGATCAGGGCTTCGTGGTGGTTGTCGTCGACGGACGTGGAACCCCCGGCTTAGGCCCCGACTTCGAACGAGCGGTCAAGGGAGATTTGGCTAACGGTGTTTTGGACGATCAGATCCTTGGTTTACAGGCAGCCGCAGCACTCCTTCCGCATGCCGATCTCTCCCGCGTGGGGATCCGCGGTTGGAGCTTTGGTGGCTTCGTCGCCGGGCTGGCCGTGCTTGATCGACCGGATGTGTTTCACTGTGCAGTTGTTGGTGCGCCGGTTACGGATTGGCGGCTGTACGACACGGGCTATTCGGAACGCTACCTAGGTAACCCCGTCGACCATCAAGAGATTTACGATGCCAACTCCTTGTTGACTCGCGCCTCGAAGCTCACCCGCCCGGTAATGCTGGTGCATGGTCTGGCCGACGACAATGTGGTGGCCGCGAATACCCTGCAATTTTCCAGCGCGCTGCTTGCCGCTGGGAAACCCCATGAAGTACTCCCCCTCTCGGGGGTTACCCATATGACTCCTCAAGAAACCGTCGCAGAGAATCTGTTGAAGTTGCAGGTGGAGTTCCTCCATCGTCATCTTTCCTGACGCAGGGAACGCGTCTGCATCGAAGCTTGAGGGCTAACTTCGTTCGCAGACAGAGGTTTGCGAAACAACCGCGGGATGAATCGACCGGACAGCCAGTTCTTCAACTTTGGTTCCGCCGGTTGGAAATTCATTTGCATTGATCAAACGAAGCCGACACAATCCTCCCCGCGGCGCCCACCTCAAACACAGGAATTTCATGACCAACGTTTCTGCCCATCACCAAAAGACCGTCATCGTTACCGGTGTCTCCCGACGAATTGGGATTGCTGCCGCCGTGGCCGCCAATCTCGCTGCAGATGGCTGGAACGTATTCGCCACATGGTGGACTCCCTATGACGCTTCGATGGAGTGGGGGTCCAAACACGGTGAAGCCGAAGCGTTGGTGGCGGAGTTTGGCGGAGTTGGCATGGAGGCCGATATGGCAGACCCAGCTACTCCGGCAAAAGTGTTCGATGCAGCCACCGCAGCCTTCGGGCCCGTACGTGCACTTATTAATGTGCATACGCGCGATATGGGTGGCGGAATCGACGTCATCACGGCAACCGATCTTGATGAGCACTATGCCGTCAACGTGCGTGGAACCTACTTGATGTGTAAAGAGTTTGCTGCGCGGTACTCTTCGACCCCAGAAACTAATGGCCTTGGGCGGATCGTGAATTTTCTCAGTGGCCCTCCCCTCATTGGATCCGTCGCCTACGCAACCACCAAGGGAGCGGCCCATTGGATGACCATGTCGATTGCTGGAGAGCTGGCCCCTCGAGGAATCACCGTCAACGCCATTAACCCCGGCCCGACCGACACCGGTTGGATGAGCGATGAACTTCTCGCCAAACTCAACGCCGCCACACCAGCAGGACGAATGAGCACTCCCGCCGATTCCGCCAACATGGTGCGTTTCGTGCTTTCCCCCGAAGGTGGTTGGGTCAACGGGCAATTCCTACAGTCCGATGGCGGTTTCTCCCTTTTCGCTTTGGGCTAGAGCTCGCTCCGAAAGCCAAGCGCTTCGGGACGGCGCGCTCACTTATAAGCGCACCTCCACAAGCGCAACTGCTTAAGCGAAACTCCACAAGCGCAACTGCTTAGGCGCGACTCGATAAGCGCGCAGGGCATTGCGTTACTGCGTTATACGTTGGCCAAGCAAAGCCGTGGCCGAAGCCGGAAGCCGACTTACGTTGTGTTCAGGGACTGCCAGCAGGGCCACATCGGTGGTGCAGCGCACCGTCGCCGAGCGAGGTTCACCGGTAAGGATGGCAGTTTCCCCAATCACACTCCCCGGACCAAGGCGAACTTCTTTGCCTTTTAGGTCGACGGCTACAACCCCTTCGAGCAGGAAGAACAATTCACGGCCCGCCGAGCCACGCATCATCAGCGTAGTTCCCGCGCCAACATCGATGGGATCGCCCAGGCTCCGCAACGCTTCAATATCGGCCGGTGAAAAGCCAAAGTGTCGAGCCAACAACGTATCCACCGACTCGGGCTCTGTTCCAGCACCCGCTGAAGGCGAAGCAGCACCGAGCGAGGCGATATTGCGCGCGCAGAGCAATTCTGCATCACGCAGGAGTGAGCCCATCGCGGTTGGATGGTTTGGTCGTGCCGCCCTAGCAATTCCGCGAATGGTGGGACGCAAAAGCTTTGATTCTTGCAGCCGGCCACCATCGGCCCAACTACCAACCACAAAGCGCCAGCGGCCATCACCGGAGAACTCAAAGTGCAGTTCGCTTTCCATTTCCGATTCGATCACCAGCAACCGTTTGCGAGCGCGCTTACCATTCAGCTCGGCCATAGCCACGGCATCCATGGCCCGACAAATCCGCACCAACACCACATCAACAAATCGTGTTCGTTCATTGGGTCGACCCCAGCTTGATTCGCCAGCCAGCAGTTCTTCGTTGAATTCGTCTGCCATTACAGCCTCTCGTAAAACATCGCACGCCGAGCACGATGCCCACGAACGAAAGGCCAATGTAGAGGACAGATCGGCACCGAACCGCCACCTGACAAAGCTTTCCTTAGCGGAGCGCCACAACTTTTAGCCGAAAGGGCCTACGACCGCGTACCAGCGCTAGTGCATGTTCTCGAAGTTTGGGCGCGTGCGCCCTTCCTCTAAAAATACTAAGTCATCTGGAGAAATGCGCTTCGGGCGCACGCGCCCAAACTCCGATTCACTGCACGAGGCCGCGCTTAGGCCGTCCATCCGCCATCGACAATGAACTCCGAGCCGGTCGAGTAACTCGATTCATCAGAGGCTAAGTACAACACGAGGTTGGCTACGTCGAGTGCTTCAGCAATGCGACCATTGGGAATTCGACCAACCACGGCAGGACGAACATCGGGGCTGATGTCTTCGAAGGTTTGCAACATGGGCGTGTCGATGATGCCGGGGTGGACTGAATTGACCCGAACACCAAAGGCCGCAAATTCTTTCGCCGCCGATTTCGTCATCCCGCGAACTGCCCACTTCGAGGCTCCGTAGCCATGAAAACCTGGCGTCCCTTGCAACCCAGCGATAGAAGAAATATTGATGATCGATCCAGAGCGTTGCGTCACCATATGTCGACCGGCCGCTTTCATACCCAGAAAAACTCCGGTCTGGTTGATGGCGATGACCCGTTCCCAGTCGGCCAGCTTCGTGTCGAGCACGCCGCCAACGGGAAAGATGCCAGCATTGTTGACCAGCACATCGAGCCGACCTTGCATCTCCAGCGTCGCAGCAACAACCGCTGCCCAATCGTCTTCCTTAGTTACGTCGTGGTGAAGGAACGTGCAACCCAGCCGAGCGGCGGTGGCTTTGCCCTCAGCATCGAGAATGTCGGTGATGACCACCTTGGCCCCGTGACGGAGAAACAGGCCAGCTTCTGACTCGCCCTGCCCGCGAGCGCCACCGGTAATGATGACGACCTTGCCAGCCAGGCGCTCAGCTTGGGCAGTGGGGTGGGCAATGCTTTGGTCTGAGCTCATGGTTCTCCTGGTTGAGGGCGGGCTCTTGCGATGTAGCCCGGTTCGCTTTATGACCTTACCGAGTGCAACGCACCACATGCGAGTTGGGCTACCACCGGCTCCCGGTTGGTAAAGGTTTTCACTTCTCCGGGCAGCGCCGCTACTGCCAAGGTCAGCATCCAGACGTAGTGGGATTGCAGCGGTAAGCATGGTGGGGTGAATCTCGAACTCAACACCCCGGCCCTGGTGTTTCCCGCAGGATCGTTTCTTATGCTCGCTTACACCAACCGCTACTTGGCCTTGGCAAGCTTGATTCGCAACCTGTTGAGCGAATGGCAGGACAAACCGCACCAACGCATCGAAGCGCAAATTCGCGTGTTGCGTCAACGGGTCAACATGATTCGCTTCATGCAAACCACCGCAACTATCTCGATGCTGTTGTGCTTGTTGTCCATGGGAGCCATCTACAGCGGCACCCGCGTGGGGACCGTACGGCTAGGTGGCGGACTGTTTGTGGGCGGTCTCACCGCTATGGCAATTTCGGTTCTGGCTTCAGTCTTGGAGATTCAACTATCAACCAAAGCACTCAATCTTCAACTTGAACTCCTCCAAGATGCTGAAGACAACGTTGCAATCCCAAGCAGCCCGCTCGGAAAGGGCCGTCCATGAATTTGTCCGCTGCGCAAATGTTGGTGTCGCCTGGAGTTGGCCGATCGTTTTGGATGGAGAACGCAACGGTGACGATTGCCAACGGGCACATTACCGGGATCAATCGCACCGACAGAGGGCATGAGGTATTTGATACGCGCGCAGAGGGAATTTCCTTTTTGGTTCCAGGGTTCGTTGATATGCATTGCCACGGAGGCGGGGGTGGCTCATTTCCTTCGGGGCAGGCAGACCAGGCGAGAACTGCGGCCGCCTTTCATGCTCACCATGGCTCGACCTCAGTAATCGCGAGTTTGGTGACTGCGCCGCACCATGATTTGCTCGAAGCTTGCGTTGCCTTAGCTCCGTTGGTAACTGAAGGGGTTCTCGCTGGAATCCACCTGGAAGGCCCCTTCCTGAGTTCGCTTCGTTGTGGAGCCCAGGACCCTCGTTGGCTCCGTGACCCAAACCTGCAAGAGATCGACGAACTGTTTCGTGTCGCTCAAGGAACCATCCGCCAAGTAACCATCGCCCCTGAACTTCCTGGAGCCATCGAAGCCATTCAACGCATCACGCAGCTTGGCGCAGTGGTGGCGATCGGACACACCAATGCTGACGCCCGCACGGTAGAGGCAGCGATCGATGCTGGGGCGCGGATCGCCACCCACCTGTGCAATGCCATGCCTCCGTTTCATCATCGCGAGGAAACGGCACCCCTAAGCCTGCTTACTAAAGAGACAATAATCTGTGAGCTTATTGCTGATGGGCTGCACCTCAGCAAAGCGATGTTTCAGTTACTCACACGAGCCGCGGGACCAGGCCGATGGGCCCTCATCACCGACGCCATCAGTGCAGCAGGGCAACCCGACGGTCAGTACCACTTGGGTTCAGTACCGGTGACGCTGCAACATGGCGCAGCACGACTGACCGCTTCTCCTCAACTCTCAAGAGGCGAAGCGGCAGAGGGTCCTCTTGCCGGAAGCGTGCTCACTCTGGATCAAGCCGTACGAAACGCCATTGCCTGGAGTTCCCGATCCGGCTTGCCGGTAGGAAAAGGACCCGCCGACGGGACTCGAAGCGAAGCGGAGATGAGGCCCGTCGGATTCAAACAGAGTTGTGATCCCATCGTGGCGTTTGAGGCGGCATCGGTTGTTGGCGCTCAGGTACTGGGCCTGCGACACGGAACCGGACGCATAGCGATCGGCTCGCCGGCAGACATCGTTGGGCTGAGCCCGGATTACGAAGTGGTTGCGGTTTGGAAACGTGGAACCCGAATCCGTTAAAATTGCCCAGCCCGATTCCGCCTGGTGTAGTTGCCCGATTTACTTGACCATAATCTGAGGTGCCGGGAGCTTCGGCTTTGGATTCGCGGTATTGGGAATTTCAATCCACGATTCCTTACCGGTTTTGCAGGTTTGCACCACCGGGAAGCTCAGCAGCCCGCGAGTCTTGGGAAACTGCACGGTGAGAAAAACCTTCCGGTTCTTCCCCGCGGCAACACCGTCAAAGGTCACCACTCCCCCGCTCACCGAAGCCACCATCGACGCCGGACCACGTGGGCTCGAAACAGTCACACCAGAAGGAACTTTAATTTGCAGCTTGGTCGTCGGCGAAGTTCCACAACCATGCCCGACCGTGAAACTCACCTCGGTCTTTGCCCCTGGCGCAACCGTCGCGGGTTTGGGCTCGATATGGGCTTGAGCAGTACCCACCGTTAGCACCCCAGCACCCACCATCACCAAAGCACCCACGAAAAGCGACGTGCAACGGCGTAAGGATGACGCGCCGACGTTGTTGAGAGCTGAGAGATTGTTCCGTGTTCGCATTCCCATAAGTCGCAACGACAAGCGCAAAAGTTCCTCGGTCAAAATTTTTGGTGGCGCGGGAACTTTCTCGGCTTGGCCAACGACTCACTGAAGACTCCCCAAGCTGGACGTCTTTCGTCAGCTGAAGTTTGAACCTTGAGGAACGCCATGTCCGACAACAACCCATCGCCACATGCTCCGGTTCGCGGCTTGCGCATCGTTCCCGATCTGCCCACAAATCGGGGCGACGATACCTCGAGTGATTCGCATCTTGGCACCGGAGCGCGGAAAGAAGCACTTTGCCTGGCCATGCGTGAGGTGTGGTCTTGCTCACTCGACGGAGAAGCGCTCCACGCCCCCCTCAAGGCCTTGAACCAACTTTGGCTTACGGAAACTTCGTCGACCCCGACCACGCTCACCCTTGACGACGTAACCTCCCACATGTTGCGGTGCGTCAACTGTGCTGTGGTTGCCACATCGGCGGAAAGTTTTCGACGACTTCGGGTTCGCCCCATCGAAGCCGATACCTTTCCCGACCTTCGACCGGCACTTCGAGCGACAATTTCCCGCGAAGTTACCAACCCGTCGTGGCGAAAGGAGAAGTTTGCGGCAGACTCCGTCAAGGTTCCCGGACGCCGTTTTGCCATGGCCCCATCGATTCTGATCGCCTTGGCCATCACCGGGTTGGCGCAGGCGATCGGTGCGTTGCCTGACCTCCTTGGATCGGCAAACGGGGGTGCCCTGTCCGGTGCCATTACCGGTGTTGAACATCTCACGCGAGAAGCCGCTGCATCGGAAATTGCTTTGGCCGCAGGCTTTCTCTCTGTTGCGGTGAAACCGTTCACGGCAGCAGCCGTCCGCCTCTTCGCCACCGTGCTGACCGCACTCGTAATCTTCAGCACGCTTAGGAGTGGAGCATTGGGAACCGGTGGGCTGCCAATCGAAGCGCACCATCTCATCGCCCTGTTTGGGACCACACTGTTGTGGCTCCTCCCTCCGAACACTGTCGCACTTCCTTCAAACGCCGCCGGGCGGACCACGCCAACAACGCGACCGCTGTTTTCTGGACCATCGTTTCACTGATGAAGTTGCCAATCTCCCGGTGCTCCATGTTTCGTATTGGCCATCAAGCCGAACACCCAGAACACCCAGCACACCCAGCACACCCAGCACACCAAAAGAGGTTTTGTCCCCTCTGGTTGCGGTGTTCAGTCGTTTCGAGGATCTTCGCTTTGGTAGTAGGCCTGGTCGTTGCAGGAGCTCTAGGAGCACCGGTTGCCTCGGCCCATGCGTCGGTTTCTTCTACTTCGCCCGAAGCTGGGTCCACCGTTGCCGAGTCCCCGCGAGAGGTCACCATCACCTTCGACCAAGGGATTTCCGTACCCAACGGCGGGGTACGCGTTCTCAATGAGCAGGCGGAGCGGATTGGTGTCGAGAAACCGCGTGTTGGCGCGAAATCCGGGCAAGCCAACACCGTTACTGTGGCCGTCCCAGCACTTCGGGATGGTGCCTATGTTGTTTCATGGCGAGCCATTTCCGAGGACGGTCACCCGATTCGAGGAGCATTCACGTTTCGAGTTGGTTCAGGTGGCGATCAAGCGGCCGTCGCCAAACTGGCCCGAGAACTTCTCATCAATGGCAAGGCCGATCCGGCTTTAAGCATCACCATGGCAATCGCCCGAGCTTTGAGCTTTGCCTCGATGCTCGTCTTGCTGGGAGGGGTTGCCTACGTACTGCTCTTTCCTTCTCAAGTAGCTAGCAATGACCGACGCGTTTCAAGACTCCTCACCGCAGCCGCAATCACCGCCGGATTCTCTGGTTTAGTAACCGTACTTACCTTTGGCCCCTACACTGCTGGAGAGGGATTCGGGGGCCTACGTGACGGAACCCTGCTCGACGACACCATCGCCAGCAACATTGGACGCTCGTTGCTGCTGCGCACCGTGGCTCTAGCGGAACTTGGCTTTATCTTGCTGCGGATGCTCTCACCCGTCCGCCCCGAAAATCCTTCCGCCATCGCGGCGTATGCAAACACACCGTCACCCCGGACGAATAAGGACGATACTGCTCAAGGCGATCTAACTCGGGATGCAATCGGGCAAACGCCCAGGCGAGTTTGGGGCACCTGCATCAAATGCGGCCGGGCCGACTGCGTCACCCGGACCGACGGTGCGCTTTCCCGACCGGCAAGCCAGATCGGACGCACCTGCAATGGTGTTGCCGCCATGGGTTTGTCATTGGTGGTGTTGGGTTTGAGCACTTTGATTGGACACGGCACCACCGGGCGTTGGGGGCTTCTCGGAGCACTCGCCACCGGGGCTCACCTCGGCGCAGCCGCTACGTGGATAGGACTGCTCGTTCT
>JAYTWN010000456.1:0-6903 GCA_043743435.1 Acidimicrobiia bacterium | reverse complement strand
GGCGACGAAGGCTGCTGAGTTGGGGTTCGCTCCCCCCGTTGAGGGTTTTTTGGAGCCGGAGGGTTATCTGGTGACGGGTTTTCTCGAGGCCAGTCCGGTGCCTGATCTTTCGGTCGACGATGTCATGGCCCAGGTTGGATCGATCCTTCGCAAAACCCACGCAGGACCACAGTTGGCGTCTGATTTTGATTGCTTCGGTATTGCCGCACGGTACGAGAAAACCGCGGAGGAACGAAAAGTTGCTGTGCCGGTCGAGTTGGTGCGCGCACAGATGGTCAGCGCGCAGATTTACTCAGCCTTTCGTGTTCATCATGAGGCTTTAGTACCCGCTCACAACGATCTCCTGAACGCAAATTTCATGCGAGATAGGGCCGGGCGAATCTGGTTGATCGATTGGGAGTACGCGGGCATGAATAGCCGCTGGTTTGATCTCGGCAACCTAGCAACGAACCATGAGCTGGATGGCTGGGGTCGCGATGCTCTACTGCAGGCATACGCTGGCTCGGTTACTCCGGGTGGACGGGCACGCATCACGCTGATGATGGTGATGAGCGATTTGCGTGAGGCCATGTGGGGTGTGGTGCAACAGGCGATTTCTACGCTCGACGTGGATTATGTGGAATACGCCGGCCGGCATTTTGAACGTCTGCTTACGAATGCCTCAACCCCGGAGTTCACCCAAGCCTTGGCTGACACTCGGGCGTTTCCTCCCCCATCGCTCCCCTAGGTGGTGTGTCGCTCCGGAGGCCGATTGGCTCCCCAGTGACGCACTCAGCCACACACGGTCAACCAGCCACACACCGTCATCCAGCCACACACGAGACCCGAACAGTGCTGAACCCAAACCTCAACGCGGCACCCAAACCCAAACCGGGGTGGTTTAGCTGAGGGTGGGTTTGGGTGTGGCGGAGGCCCGTAAGGTTACGAGCGAGAACAGCAAAAGTCCTCCAGCCAAACCTGCGCCGATCAACGACAGCGTGTGATATGCAAGCATATCTTTTATGAATCCGGAGCTAAAGGCTGCCACTCCCCCGCACAGGCTCATGATCAGGTCAACGGCACCCTGAACGCCCACTTTTTCGCTCACAGGTACGTTGTCCGAAACCAATGCCGTGCCCGAGATCATGGAGCCGCTCCAACCCAGCCCGAGTAGGAAGAGGCCGAGGAACAGCAGTGGCGGTTCGGTTCCGGCAGCAGCGGAAACGAGTGTGGCGGCCACCATGACCCCGGCCCCGAGCAGGATGGTGCGAAGTCGTCCCCAACGGTCAGAAAGTCGTCCGACAAAAGGGGCCAGGCCGTACATACCAACAACATGGAGGGCTATGACATAGCTGGATTCTCCGTCGTGTCCGTGTTCACGCATGTGCAGCGGGGTCATGGTCATTACGGCCACCATGGCGGTTTGCGACACAACCATGGAGACGAAACCCAGTGTGGCCAATCGGTTTTGGCGAACGATGCGCACCGCGTGCCCGAGTCGAGGAACGGTGATTTTGGCTGATCCGGTCACGCCACCGGCAACAACGAGTGGATCGGGTTTAAGCCGGATAGCGGTATTGATAATCGCGCCCACTAATAACGCAATGGCGAAAAGATAAGGTCCGCTGAAATCGACCAGGCCCCACGACACCGCCAGCTTGCGCAGCCGTTCAACCAACACCAGGGAAAGTACAGCGCCAAAGGTGGAGCCGAACATCAGCGTGCTCATGGCTTGGGCCCGTTCTGTTGGCAGGGTGAGGTCCGCGGCGGCATAGCGGGCCAGCAGATTGGTGCCTTGGCCCACGCCGAAGAACAGCGAACCGAACAGGAAGATCCACAGCGACGTACGTTCAATGCCCAGCACTACGACCAACCCACCAAGCAGCGACACGATGTAGCCAAGCGTTAGTCCCGGTCGTCGCCCTCGCGATTTCATGATGCCCGAGAGCACCAACCCAGCGACGGCTCCACCGAGGGTAACCATGGCCGACGATGAGCCGGCCCAGCGTGATCCGCCCAGTACGGTTCCCACGAATCGTCCGCCCACGCTTACGGCCACACTGATTCCGGCTGATCCCATGACCTGGCCAATAAAGAGCACTTGGAGCAGTTTGCGTTGCAGCGCCTTGCGTTCCGGTTCGCTCATCGTTTCCAACGTTGGATTCACGGGGTACGAAGCGAGGGCCATGCCCTGAACCCTACCCTGAGGACGTCCACGGAACCCGATCCATTAAGTGGTTACTCTGGGTACTGCGAGTCCTTGGGTTAACCCTTGGTTTGACCCTTGGTTGGCCCCTGGTTGGCCCCTACCGTGAACGCACGCAAGACTGACGGGATGGCTGTGGATATCTCGTTGTTGCAAGCGCAAGCTGAATCGGTTTTGGGGGCGGCGGTGGCGCAGGATCTGCCAGCTCGGGCTCGAATTGTGGTGATTGGCGGAGGGATCGCCGGTGGGTCGATTGCGTTTCATTTGGCAGAGATGGGTTGCACCGATGTGGTGGTGTTGGATCGTCATGAGCTCACCAGCGGTTCAACGTTTCACAGCGCAGGCTTGGTCGGACAGCTGCGATCTTCGCTTCCGCTAACTCGCATGATGATGCATTCAGTAGAGGTCTACAAGCGCCTCGAAGCTATGGGCACATCAACTGGACGGTTTACCGATTGGACGCAGACGGGGTCGTTACGTTTGGCTTCTACCGATGAGCGTTGGGAGGAATTGAAGCGTCAGCATGGGTGGTCGAAAACGTTTGGGTTGGAAACGCATTTGCTCTCCCCTGCTGAGGCGCAGAATCTGTTTCCGTTGATGACCACCAATGACGTTCGTGGTGCGCTGTATATGGCGACGGATGGGCATCTCGATCCGTCATCGGTAACCAATGCGTTCTTTGGCGCGGCAAGAGATATGGGCGTAACCGTCCGTACGCATACCAATGTTACGGGGTTTGTGGTGCGTAACGGCCGAGTGCACGGTGTTGAAACCAACCAGGGAACCATCGAGTGCGATTCGGTGATTATCGCTGGCGGCATGTTCTCCACCCAGATCGCGGCACTCGCTGGGGTGAATGTGCCGATTGTGCCCATGGCCCATCAGTACTTGTTTACCAAGCCGATTGAGGGTGTGCATCGGGAGTTGCCGTCGATGCGCGATCCCGACAAGTTGGTGTACTTCCGCAATCAGGGCGGTGGTTTGGTGATGGGTGGCTATGAGCGCAATCCCATGCCGTGGTCGCTCAACGGCGTACCGCGTGATTTCAACTACAAGCTTCTCGACGCCGATTGGGAACGGTTCGAGCCGTTAATGCACGCAGCCATCGAGCGGGTTCCGGTTATGGAGAACGCCGAGATTTTGCAGCTGCTTAATGGCCCCGAAGGTTTCACTCCCGACAATGAATTCATTCTCGGCGAATCAGAAGTACACGGACTGTTTGTCGCCGCGGGGTTCTGCGCTCACGGTATTGCCGGTGCTGGTGGAGTCGGACGGGTGATGGCCGAGTGGGTGCTCGATGGCGAACCCAGCTTTGACACGTGGAAGATGGATATCCGTCGGTTCGGTTCGCATTTCCGGTCCCGCGATTTCGCCCTGGCCCGCACCTACGAGGTCTATTCCACCTACTACGACATTCACTATCCCAACGAGGAACGCCACGCTGGTCGTCCTTTGCGACGAAGTGCCACGTATCCCGCCGTTGCTGCGATGGGTTGTGCGTTTGGCGAGAAGGGTATGTGGGAGCGCCCAAACTGGTTCCCATCCAACGATGCCGATGGGCAGTACGAGCACTTACGACCCAGTGGTTGGGCCGGCCAGCATTGGCATTCATCGATCATTGCTGAGGCCATGGCGTGTCGCACTACGGCTGCGTTGTTTGACGAATCCAGCTTTGCCAAGTTTCGTATCGAGGGCCCTAATGCTTTGGCGCTGTTACAGCGGTTGTGTGCCAACGATATCGACAAGCCCGTAGGCGCGCTTACCTATACTCAGATGCTCAATGAGCGGGGCGGGATCGAGTGCGATTTCACCGTCACGCGGTTGGCCGACGATTCGTTCCAGATCGTTACGGGCACGGCGTTTGGGTTGCATGATCGTGGCTGGATTTCCAAACAAGCCGAGTTGCTCCCCGCCAGATCAGAACAGGGTTCCCGGTCCGGCTTGCCGGCTGGTACAGAACCCACTGGGGGGACTCGAAGCGCAGCGGAGATGGGGCCCGCCAGATCAGCACAGGGTTCCCGGTCCGGCTTGCCGGCTGGTACAGAACCCGCTCGGGGGACTCGAAGCGCAGCGGAGATGGGGCCCGCCAGATCAGCACAGGGTTCCGGTGTGCGCATTACCGACGTGACGGCCGCCTACACCTGTCTTGGCCTGTGGGGTGCACGTGCTCGGGATATCCTACGCGCGCTTACATCCGCCGATCTTTCCAACGAGGCATTCCCCTACCTAAGCGCGCAAAACATTTCGGTGGGACCCGTCCCCTGCTTGGCCTTGCGCGTTACCTACGTTGGCGAGTTGGGCTGGGAGCTGTACTGCCCTACAGAATACGGCGCGGCGTTGTGGGATCTGCTGATGGAGGCAGGCACACCACACGGCATGGTTCCTGCCGGGTACCGGGCGATCGAGGCGTTGCGTTTGGAGAAGGGCTACCGAGCCTGGGCCGCGGAGATTTCGCCCGAGGACACCCCGCTCGAAGCCGGTCTGGGGTTCGCCGTTGCCTTCGACAAGCCTGGTGGATTCCTCGGACGAGAAGCATTGCTGACGCAGAAGGCTGCTGGGCTTACCCGTCGGCTCGTTGCCCTTAAGCTCGACGATACAACAGCAGTGGCTCTTGGTTCCGAACCGGTACGGGCTCTCGATGGCGCCGTGCTCGGCCGGGTCACCTCTGGTGGTTACGGCCCAACCGTTGCCGCTTCGATCGCCTACGCGTATGTCCCCACGGCGCTAGCAGTCACCGGAGCCCGCGTCGAGGTTGAGTTGTTCGGCACCTGGATCGGCGCAACCGTTTCCGTTGGCGCCCTGTTCGACCCCAAAGGCGACCGAATCAAGCAGTGATGTGCCTCGGTATGAGCTTCGGGGCTTGAGTGTTTCGGCATCGCCATGACCCCTCTTCAAGCTGTTCATCGGGCTTTGCAAAACTGGGGGGCAGATCTCGGCAAATCCGGTGCAGGTAATTCATCCCAGGCTGCCGCGAAGGATGAGGACCCCTTCGTGGCGGCAGAACTTGGTATGGAACTTACCCTGTCGTCACCCACCTTTTCGGTTGAACTTACCCCGCCGAAAGTACCCAAACGACCATCTAGAGCACCTTCAACGGGACAAGGATCACCCATGGCCTGAAAAAACCCGCACGCTGGGTAGGTGGTTCTCCTTCGTCGGTGGTCAGGCTATGTCACCCTTAGCCTGGAGCGGAAAGCAAAACCCCGCACGCTGGGTAACGGTGCGGGGTTTGGACAACTGCTCAGCCAAGAGGCCGGATCTGCGAAGAAACAGAAAAGCTAGAAACGCTTCTCGTTGGTCTTCTTCTTTGGTGGTGCTTTGAACGGTGCTTCGATGAGGGCCTCAAAGGTGCCATCATCGGGTTGGTTCGGTAAATTCAACTGCTGGAGGAACACCTTGAGGGCAGCTCGGGCTGGGGCAACATGGTCACCCTTTGTGCTAACTGAACGAGCCAGTGCATCCTTCGCCTTTACGACGCGCTCTTTGCGAGCGGTCTTTTCCTCTTCGGTGAACTCGCGCTTTGGGGCCCCAGCCAACGGCTTGGCCGACGACTTTGGTGCCGTCTGGTCGAGGGTGGTGAGTTTGGCGCCTGTGGCCACTGGAGGGTCCTTTCGAAGGGGAACTACTGAACCGGGAAATGTTAGAGCGCTAATTGGCCGCGCACGAACCAATCCGGGGTGACGTTGGACAATTCTTTTCCCTCTACTGGGTCTTTTCGCTGACGACGGCTTCCTAAACCCCCGTTCCACTCCCCTTTTCACGGTTTTCCTGCCGCTGGCGAAGCCCATGTGCCACTAGGCTTGCGGTTGTAATTCCTCGGGGGTGCCTGGTTTCGACTTTGGTAGTCAAGGTGGGAGAAGCGAGCCGTGGTCTCCAAATCCACGTTAAAGAGTTGGAAAACAACAACAAACGCCAACGACAACGTTGCGCTTGCAGCCTAAATAACTGCAACGGAGGTCCGGTCTCAGCCCTGCGGGCCGGTCGCCTCCGCCATCTAGCGGGGCTTACGATTCATCTGGGTCATACGGGTGCGTCGAACATTTACTTGACTGGGGCTTCCCACCGTTGCCGGTGGAGATGGGCGGCCCGAGAACTTTCCACCGGCTGCGCTCGGAGAAGTCCCATTGCGGCATTGAAGGACGGGGGTTCGATTCCCCCCACCTCCACGTTGTTTTTTCGATGTTTCCGCAGGTCAGAGAGGGTGTGACCTGCGGAGCGCCGGTGTCGCTGACACAAAACTGACACACTTTTACGCGACCGCTGCAAAAACGGGTCAGAAACTGGTTTTGGTGGTGCAGCTGATTTGCCACGGAGGGTGGGAATCTTGGTGGCCGGTCCCCGCCGCTTTCAGGCGGTCGATTTCACGCTTACCCAACGTTGTTGTGCGGCGTCGCATGCCCATCGAACAGAATGTGGCGTGTGTCCCTGGCCATGTCATAGTCCTCGGTAGTGGCCATGTGAAAGTCCTCGCGCTGGGTTTTTGATGTATCCGCGTGTTGGCCGCCTCGGGCGGTGATCGCGATCGACGACCAAGTCAGATCCGATTCCGCCCGAGGGGTTGCACCAATGTTGACAGCGAGAGAGAACATGGATGTCATTGCTGCGTTTGAGAACGTGGGTTCGTATCGGGGAGCCGCAGTGATGTGTGGTTGTGATCCGAAAACTGTGAAACGCAAAGTTGAAGCGCATCGCCGTTCTGAGCTGGTGGCGGAGCGGAG
>JAYTWN010000455.1:0-10255 GCA_043743435.1 Acidimicrobiia bacterium | reverse complement strand
CAACACCGCTCTCTATCCCTTGATCGATTTCGACCCAAGACGCGATGAAAACGTCAGCCGCCGCTACCTGCAAGGAATGTATGGGGGCATACCAATCGTCAGCGACGCGGAGTTTGCGGCCTTGCTCGCCGAGTCCAGTGAATCAGTCGGTGCTAGTTGAGCGGACCACCACGCCGAACCAAATCAGTAAGCGCGCATGAGAAGCGGATCTTGATCTTCGTCGAGGGCGACACGGAAGACATCTACGTCAAGTACTGGCATCGTCTTCATCGTCAGCGCGTCATCGTTGTTGTTGACGAGAAGCAAGGTGACGCTATGACGTGCGTCAAAAATGCGATAGCGCGCCGGAAGTTCGAGATCTCTGAAACGAAAAGAGGCCGTGGCTCTGGCTATGACGAGTATTGGTGCTTCTTCGATGTCGACGAACATCCGAATCTCGAAGGGGCGCTTACTCTCGCAGCGGAGCACGACATCCGGGTGGCATTGTCGAACCCTTGCTTGGAATTGTGGTTCGTGCTTCACAGCCAAGACCAAACGGCGTACATCCACGGGTCAGACATTCAGAAGCAAAGCAAGTCGCTATTCGGATTTGGGAAGAAACCAAATCAGGATGATCTCGACTCGCTCAAACCTAGATACGTTGCAGCGAAGGCGCGAGCGCAAGGTTTGGACCTCCGGCACGAAGGAAACGGTTCACCCCAGCGGAGCAATCCGAGCACTTCGGTTTGGGAGCTCGTAGAAACGATTGTTCGATGACCATCGCTTATTGTCCTGGCCGCCGTTCAGCGTTTGCAAGATGAAACGACTCACGCCAACAACGACGAAAGAGGCAAGAAAGTGACCGGCGGCTCGCAATGGCATCAATGGGACCCACACCTTCACTCCCCAGGAACATCGCTAAACAACGGGTTCGATTCAGATTCCGTTGACGACTGGATCAAACGCGTTCGCGCCGACACCGTGATCGCAGCCCGAAACGCCTCACTCGCTGACGCTCACGCCACGAACCCGAAACGATTCGCTAAGCAACCAACCGCACCCAAACTACCCGAGGAGGCCTGGATCAACGACCCCAGCCGAGAAACACTTATCAAACACTCATAAGAAACCAACTGGTCTCAAAATCCTTGACACGTTCCGCAATCGTGTCGCCATCGAGGCAAACGGTACGAATGGCAGCACGCGTTTTCGGTGGGCCGACCGAGGTCTGGTAGCCGTCGCCGTCGTAGGTCCATCGGCAATCGCCGTCGCTAACGCTTCCTGCGCGTCACGCTTCGTTCGGAACGTGCCTGCCGATTGTTGGCGGCGACGACCGATAGCCCGGTCGCGATCAACCTCGATCTTCACCATGTGACGGCGTTTGCCATCGGTGCCGACCCGCTCAGAAATGTGACCACCGGCCCGTCGCATGCCTCAAGAGTACAATTTCTAAGAGAACATTTGGAGAACATGCCCCGGTTTCGGACCCTGCAAACCGAAGACCCGGCCTCGAAAGACCGGCTCTGGGCTCCGGTTTTATTGTCGGGCTGGCGGGATTTGAACCCACGACCTCTTGAGCCCCGTTCAAGAGTTGTATCGACTACAGCAGCGGGAGAGAAATTTCGGCGCGCGTACCACCCACAGCTCGGCGACGGATCGAGAATGTGCCATTTCCTGATTCCACAATTCGCCGAACGATATCAAGACCCAAACCCGTTGACCCGCTCGAAGATGCTCCACGTGTGGGTTTGTAGTCGATCGGCAGGCCGTCACCGTCATCGTCGACAACTAAGCGCACAAAGTTTCCAATCGTAGAAACAGTGACGACGAAACCCACACGATCACAAGTGTGAGAAAAAATGTTGTCGAGCAGCACGTCAACAATCGTGGTGAGATCCGATTCGACAATGGCCACGCGACATGGGTCCTCAACGTCAAGAGAAAGCTCGACCTTGCGGCCCTGGTCCTCGGCCAACACTTCCCAAAACGCGAAACGATCCCGCACCACCGAAGCGAAATCCACGGCAATGCCAATGCCCCGTCGCATGGGTTGGGCTGCGTCGCGAATGATCTGATCGATGGTTTTCGTCAGCTCTTCCAGCCCTGCTTCCAAACGCTGCGCCGCGGGGGCCATAGACGGCTCTCGAAGGGTTCCCACCTCGGCTCGAAGCGCGGTAACCGGGGTACGTAAACGATGTTGCAAATCCGCCACCGCCACACGTTCGGTAATGAGCAGCTCGTCAATACGTTCCGCCAAATTGTTTAGCGCCGCACCCACTTGCTGAATTTCGGCAGGACCGTTTGGAGTAACACGTTCCGAAACGTCACCACGACCGAGGCGGTTCGCGCTTTGCGCTAAGGCGTTGACACTGCGAACCAGCGAACGACCCAACCGATCGGCCACGAATCCGGCAAGCAACACCAAGCCGAGGCCCACGAGTCCCAACTCGAGCCAAGCACGCCCAACACCGCGATTCAACTGGGAATTGGGCACCCACACCCGAACGACCGCGGTGGTGTTGTTCGAGCGAGGCACAGGTTCATAGACCACCAGCCCGCCCTTGGCCGGGACGGTGAACGCCTTGCCTTTTTGCGCTCGACGAAGGGCCAAGGGATCGTCGTAGGGATCGGGCTCGACAACTTCATTGGCGCCAAGAATGGTGAAATCAGAAAACACCACCGTGACCACACGAGGCACGGCTCGCTGGGCCACAGCATAAATCGAACTGGTCACATTGGGGCTGCCAGCGATCGAGACCACCGGAGCCAAAGCTCTCGCATCGCTTCTCGCGAAGGTAAGTGCACGTTCTTTCGCCTGCCCGCGAATCAAGAGAGCAAGTGGCACCGAAAAACTCACCACGATCAGTGCGCTGGTGAGTAACGAACGAATGAGAAGTGCTCGTCGCAGTTGACGACGCGGAAAAGACAGAGGCACTAGCTAACCGCTGAGTTCAGCTGGGAGCGGAAGGAGAATTCGTTCCATCGGAACGCTCAGCCGATGTCGCCCCGGTCACTTCTGAAACGGCGACACCAGACACCCCGGGGGGGACAACTAGCTTGATGCCTACACCGCGGACCGAATGGATGTATCGAGGTGCTTCAGCTGATTCCCCGAGCTTGCGCCGCAACCAAGAGATATGTACATCTACGGTTTTGTCTGTTGTGTAGAACGGTTGACGCCAAACCTCAGCCAACATTTCTCGCTTGGACACCACCTGACCCACGCGCTGCACCAAAAGATGAAGCACATCAAACTCTTTGCGGCTTAACTCCAAAGCGACTCCGCGCAAGGTAGCCACACGAGTGCGGGCGTTGATGCGCAACTCCCCGGCGACAATTTCCGCAGGGGCAGCACCAGCAGACACGCCGAACCGGCGCAACGAAGCTCGGATCCTGGCATCGAGCTGTTCGGGTGAGAACGGCTTACACAGATAATCGTCGGCCCCGGCATCGAGGGTTTTGATGATGTCCTCTTCACCAACGCGAGCCGTGGCCGCAATCACCACCGCATCGGAAATTGGCCGAATCATTTTCAACAAATCAACGCCGTCGACGTCGGGCAAGCCAAGATCCAAAATGACTACTTCGGGCCGTTCCTTCACAATGAGCTGCAAACCAGCCATGCCCGTCTCGGCACCGAGCACCGTATGGCCCCGTTGTTCTAGGGCGCGCGATAGCGCCGAGCGAACCCTCGGGTCGTCTTCGATGATTACCAGGGAGGCCACGCTCGGCAGGCTAGCGCAGGGACCCGCAATTCATTGCGCAGTGTTTTTACCCCGATTTCCAGCACCATCGCGGAAATTACACCAAAATCACTGCGCAATTACTTACGCGAACACGCACTAGTGGATCGCCGAAGCCATGCCATGGTGATAAGTCCAGGTTAAGAGCTGCTGAACCCTGCCCCAATTTCCGCGCAATGGGGCGACAACCGAAGAAGAACTGTTCACAATGCCTGTGTCCGTCGGCACAACTGTCGGTAGGCATCGTTTCTAAGTTCCAGGAGAACCCATCATGCGTTCACGCACCATCATTGCCACGCTTGCCGTTGCCTCAGCCGCTGCCGCAGTCTTTGCCCCAGTAGCCAACGCGGCAAAGTCCACAAAGAAGCCAGTAGCCAAAAAAGTTGCACCGAAGGCAGCGCCGGCAACCACCGCCGCCCCAGCAACCACCGCCGCCCCTGCAGCGACCACTACCCCGCCAGCAACCGTCGCCCCGGCTCCTGCAGCTGGCGGAGCAACCCTCGAAGCGTTGAAGAAGAAGGGCAAAATCACCATTGGAGTGAAGTTTGACGTTCCTCTTATCGGGCTCAAAAACCCAGTAACTGGCGACATCGGCGGCTTCGACGTAGAGATGGCCAAAATCATCGCCAAGGCCATCTACGGGACCGACAAGGGCAAGATCGAATTCGTTGAGGCGATCTCCGCGAACCGTATCCCGTTCCTCAAGGACAACAAGGTCGACGTGATTCTCTCGACCTTCTCCATCACTGACGCCCGTAAGAAGGAAGTCGACATGGCCGGTCCTTACTACGTAGCCGGCCAAGACCTCTTGATCTACAAGGTTGAAGTTGGCAACATCAAGTCCATCACCGACGTCAAGAAGGTATGTGCACAGACTGGTTCCACCTCGATCGCTAACATCAAGGCCGCCAACCCAGCAGCCACCGTTCTCGACCTTCCTACCACGGCAAACTGCGTGGAAGCCCTGAAGGACGGCCGTGTTGATGCTGTTTCCACCGACGACACCTTGCTCGCCGGCTTTGCCGAGAAGAACCCACAGTTCGCTCTTGTTGGCAAGCAGTTCTCGGTTGAGCGTTACGGCGTTGGCCTCAAGTTCGGCGACACCGCATTCCGTAACTACATCAATGATGTTCTCGAAGCTTCCTTCAAAGACGGTTCCTGGAAGAAGGCCGTAGAGGCCACCATCGGGACCGGCGGCATCACCGTTCCAGCCGCACCAAAGGTTGACCGTTACACGCTGTAACCCTTCGAGCCTTGCGTCGGCTTGCGCGTGATCATGGTTGTTTGGGCTGGCCAACCGCCAGCTTTCCGGCATCGTTACGTTTCACGTCGCTTCGTAGCTCTACCGTTTTCCAGCGGTCCCCCCAACGTTGGATTTGGCGAAAAGCGGGCTGGCATCACACTCGTGGTGCCAGCCCGCTGTTTTACCCGGTCTCAAACCGCACCGAACTCGCAAAACCGCAAATGACGAAGCTCATTCGCATAACTCATTTTCACCCACCATACCGTTCTGCCCTACCTCGTTCCTCGAAGGATCCTGCTTCATGACTCCTCAAAACTTGTCCCGAGCGCGAACTCTTTGTTGCTGGCGGGCCCCATCTCCGCTCCGCAACGAGTCCCACCAGAACGTCCCTTCCAACCGGCAAGCCGGATTGGCGACTCCGATCAGATCAACCAGAATCCTATGTTGACCTACCTTTCTGAAAACAGCGACGTACTGATCGATGCGGCCTGGAGGACGATTCAACTCGCCCTACTGACCTTCGTTTTTGGACTCGTCGTGGGCATGTTCCTGGTGATCTGCAAGGTGTCACCCCTTCGCCCAGCCCGCTCTTTTGCTGGTTTCATAACCAAAGCAATGGTGAACACCCCCGTAGCGTTTCTGATGTTCTTTGGGTTCTACGGCATCCCCAAACTCGGGCCGGTCATTTCTGGTTTCGCTACCGCCGTAGTGATGATGTCGATCTATAACGGCGCATACATCAGCGAAGCATTGCGCGCCGGCATCAACACCGTCCCCAACGGACAGGCTGAAGCAGCTCGGGCTATCGGGCTTAGTTTCGGGCAAACCGTTCGCCACATTGTGTTGCCTCAAGCGTTTCGATCCTCGTTCGGTCCGCTGGGGTTCTTGTTGAATGCAAACTTCCGTAACGTCGCCGTCGCCGGGGCGATTGGTGTGGGTGAGCTGGTGAAAACCCAGCGGGTTCTTGGTGAAGGCATCAATCCAGCTACCGGCGAGAACCTCGCCTACGCCAAGCCGTTTCCGTTTTCTATGGCAGCGTTCGCGTTCTATCTCGTGATTGGCCTTTCCCTAGGTGCGATCGCCACTCGTCTCGACAAGAAGTTGGCGGTAAAGCGATGAGCATGTCCTCTTGGCTGTTCGATGTTGCGCCAACACAACCGGGTGAGCTGCAACTCGTTGAAGAGATGGGCCCCAGAGCTCGCCGACGAGCACTTGGCGCCACTGCGGTGTTTGTTGTTGCACTGGCATACGGGATCTATTGGTTTATCAATCGCTTTCAGCAAAAGGGCCAATTCGCTCCTGAACTTTGGCGACCGTTCAAACAGGCCGAGATTTGGAAGTTCCTCGTTTACAAATGGGGCAATGAAGGAGGCGACGATCCGTCCCTCTGGTACAAGATTTCCAATGCCGGTGGACTTGCTGCCACATTCAAGGCAGCCATCGTCGCTTTGGTCATGTGTTTGGTCATCGGCACACTTACTGCTGTCTGGCGTTCCCGGCGCGAAGCTCCTCGCGGTCGAGATGTAACGCTTGCCGCCATCGTTTTCGTGGCCCTTCTCGCTTCGGTCGCAGCAGCACTTAGCAACGGTTGGGCAGCACTTGGAGTAACCGCTGGTGCCGGAATTGTGGCCTTTGGACTCCGCTATGCGGGAATACAAATCGCCCGACCCTTCGCCACGATCTACGTCGAAGGCTTCAGGGCCTGCGCGCTGGTGTTGCTGATGAGCTTCAGCTTCATTGTGTATCCGCGAGTGTTTCCATCATGGAAAATCAATACGCACGCGTACCTTTCGGTTGTCACCGGTTTGGTTCTCTACTACTCGACGGTGTTTTCGGAAGTGGTTCGTTCAGGCATCCGATCCATTGCCAACGGTCAAACCGAGGCTGCGCTGGCCATCGGGCTTCCCGAGAACCGGGCCATGAATCTCATCGTACTTCCCCAGGCCTTGCGACGAGCCCTGCCCAATATCGTCACGCAGTCGGCGTCACTACTCAAAGACACGTCGCTCGGCATTTTTGTCACCTATGAAGAGCTGACCAAGCGGGCGCAAATTACCGGCGAGTTTGGAAGCAACAACTTGCAGTCCTTCATCGTTGCTGGTGGGCTCTACATTTTTGTAATCGCACTTATTACCTCGTTTGCCAATCGACTCAAAAAGAAGCAGAGCTAGTCGTGCCTGCCATGATCGCCGTTGCCTCAGATCTTTGCTCAACCGTTTCCTGTCCCTGTTTTCCCACCCTTCTTTCCACCTTTGAGGTCTGCCATGTCGGCTGAAATTTCTACTCATGCTGATTTCGCTCGACGTCGACCGAGTGACGAAGTGCTCATCGATATCAAAGGCATCAACAAACACTTCGGCACCAATCACGTGTTGAAAGGTGTTGATCTGCAAGTACACAAAGGCGAAGTGGTGGTCGTTATCGGACCTTCGGGTTCGGGCAAATCCACGCTATGTCGATGCATTAACCGATTGGAGCGTTTCCAATCTGGATCAATCACCATTGATGGTCAGGTGCTTCCGGAAGAAGGAAAAGCCCTTGCTGCTTTGCGAGCCGACGTGGGCATGGTGTTCCAATCCTTCAACCTGTTCGCCCACAAAACCATCGTGGAAAACGTGATGCTGGGGCCCGTCAAGGTTCGCAAAATGCCTGAAGCTGAGGCCCGCGTGAAGGCTATGGCGCTGTTGGAACGCGTTGGCATCACCGCGAAAGCAGAACAGTACCCAGCAGAGTTGTCTGGTGGACAACAGCAGCGTGCCGCCATCGCTCGGGCATTGGCGATGGACCCAAAGGTCATGTTGTTTGATGAACCCACCTCGGCGCTTGATCCTGAAATGGTCAACGAAGTGCTCGACGTGATGCTGGAACTTGCCGCGCAAGGCATGACCATGGTTGTCGTAACCCACGAAATGGGATTCGCTCGATCTGCCGCCAACCGCGTGGCCTTTATGGACGGCGGACAACTCGCTGAGATCGCCGGACCCAACGAGTTCTTCGACAACCCCAAAACTGACCGCGCCAAAGCCTTCCTCTCCAAAATCCTCTGATGTGGTCATCAAAAAACTCTCAGGTTTTGTTATTGAACCAAACAAATCCGTCGCCCGGGCCCGTCGATTTGGCCCGAGCGATACCATCATCAGCCTCGCATAGTGCCCCGGCTCAAACGCGGACGAGCTAAATGCGCAGTGACTCAGGAATCCAATCGCCGTGTGCCACCATCAGCTCATCAACCATGGCCCAAATTTGATCGAGATCTAACTCCGCGGCCGTATGCGGATCCAACATGGCCGCGTGATACACGTGCTCGCGGTTTCCCGTGATGATGGCCTCAACAACCAACGATTGTACGTTCACATTGGTTTGAATAAGTGCGGCCAACTGGGGAGGAAGCGCGCCGATCCGTGTCGGTTGCACACCGTTGCGATCGACCATGCACGGCACCTCGACTGTGCAACCAGCAGGCAAATTGTCGATGATGCCATCGTTGGCCACGTTGCCGTAGATCACACACGGTTCACCTGTTTCCATCGAGTGAATGATGGACGATCCGAACTCTACGCTGCGTTCAACGGTGAGTTCGTGCGCATCGTCTTCCAACGAAGCGCGGAGGGTTTCCCAACCAGCGATCTGGTTTTCGCATCGACGGATGTACTCGTCGAGGGGAATATCAAAACGCTCCAGCAAATCTGGGCGATCACGTTTCACAAACCAGGGCACGTATTCACTGAAATGCTCACTTGACTCGGTCACGAAGAACCCGGTGCGCTTGAACACTTCGTAACGAACAGAGTCGGCCATGACCGATCCATCGCGATGATGGCGATCCGGGCGCTGGCCTGAGGCAAGAAAATCCCGCACCTTGGGATAGAGGTCCTCACCCTGGTGCTCGAGCCGCAAAAAGAACGCCATGTGGTTGATACCGGCGACCGTGTAGTTGATCTCGTTGTACGGCACCCCAATGTCATCGCACAGGTCCTTGGCGGTATACGGCACGCTATGGCACAGCCCAACGGTAGTGATCTTCGAACCGCGGTTTAGACCCCAACAGTTCATAGCCATGGGGTTCGCGTAGTTGATGTGCAGGGCGTTGGGGCAAAGGCGTTCCATGTCGGCGGCGATATCGAGCAGCACGGGAACGGTGCGAACAGCACGCATAATGCCGCCTATCCCCAGCGTGTCGGCAATGGTTTGCCGTAGGCCGTACTTGGCCGGGATTTCAAAATCGAGAACCGTTCCGGGCCGGTATCCAGCTACTTGGATCATGGTGATCACATAGTCGGCACCGTCGAGCGCTTTGTCCCGGTCGGTAGTGGCCACAATGGTCGGCGAAGCACCCAGAACTCGTGCCACGCGATGGGCCACCACCTCCGACGTGGCCAACCGAACTGCGTCTATGTCGAACAACGTGATCCTGCAATGGGCCAGTTCCGGGTAGCCCAAAATGTCGCCGAGCAGGTTTTTGGCGAAGACCGTGCTCCCTGCTCCGACAAACACAATTTTGGGTGAGCGAAGAGCTGTTGCAGAACTTGTCATTGGGTGGCCTTCGGTAAGGGTCGAGGGGATTTTCCATCCTCGCACGGGCCATGGGGTTACGTCAACGTTGACGTAAGCGTTTACAACAGAGTTGGAAGCACAGCGAAAACTGCATGGTCCGGCCCGGGGCTTGATTGGTGCATGCTGGTGTTATGCCTAGCGGATCGACATTGCATGACGTCGCAGCCCTGGCAGGCGTTTCACCTCGAACGGTTTCCCGTGTTGTGAACGAAGAAACCGGGTTCGGGGAGGCCACCAGGCTCCGGGTCCTAGAGGCGATCGAAAAGGTTGGGTACCGGCCCAATATGTTGGCTCGTGCGCTGATTACCCGGCGCACCGGCACCATTGGGCTTGTTGTCCCCCAAATGGTCGACCCGTTTTTTGCGGAACTGGTCGACGGTGTGCATGCTGCGGCGAAAGCATCAGGGCGCACCATGATTATTGCCAAGCATGATGACGACCTTGCCGAGTTTGACTCGGTCCTTGAAACGTTGTCGTCGTTCGCGGTGGATGGCGCCATTGTTTACTCCCCAAAGGGTGAACGGGCCACGCTGTTCAAACATGCGTTACGAGGGTTACCAACGGTGGCTTTCGGGATGGAAATCACCGGCACCAATCTTGGTTCAGTACTGTGGGATGTCAGCCGCGGCGCCGAGCTTGGCATTGAGCATCTCGTCCGCATCGGGCGAACCAAACTCGTGATGCTCTCCCATACCGATGCACGGAACACGCTCCTTCTCCCCCGACGAGAAACGGC
>JAYTWN010000454.1:0-5580 GCA_043743435.1 Acidimicrobiia bacterium | reverse complement strand
GTTCGTGAGTGGTGGGCTGTTCAAGGGCTTGAGGGGATCGTTGCCTGCTTGTGCGATGTTTTTCGGGAGGACGCACCAGCCGACACCCAAGCGAACCATTTGCCGAAGGACATCGGGGTTTGAGGACTCGGCCACCGTGAGAATCGAAGATCCTTTGGTCAAAAGCGCGCGTTCAATCAGTTCGCGGCTTTGTGAACCGGTTGGATACGTCACCCACGGGCCCCATCGGTCGGGTTCCCAGGCAAACGATGACTTCGGCAAACCAAATGGTGGGTACACATACATTTCTTCGGCCACGAGAGGTTCGATTCGGAAGCTCGTAGGTGTACGTAGCAAAATAGGGTTGGGGGCAACGACAATGGCCAAATCAAGTTCGCCTGAAGCTACGCCCTGAGAAAGCGGAGTTGAAGAATCAACCACCAATGTGGTGGTTACGCCGGGATGGGAGGTTCGAAACGTGGCAAGTGCCGCTGCGAACATACCCAAAGCGGCAGTGTCGATCATGCCGACGCGAAGATGACCCCGTTGCCCGGTTTCGAGTTCGTGGAGCCGTTGATCCAGATCGTCGGTAGCGGCGATGATTCGGTCGGCAACTTCAAGTACGAGTGCCAGTGCGGGTGTGGGAATTCGGGCCCGGGATCGTCGTTCGAAAAGTGCCATGCCGAGGCGACGTTCAACTTCGGCCACCCCTTGAGAAAGCGCCGGTTGACTTACGCCCAATCGATGTGCGGCGTCAGTCCAGGTGGCTGCTCTAGCGGCTTCGCGAACGTAGAGAAGTTGATGGATGGAAAGATTCGGTAGGTCTCGTAAGTCTCGGTTACTCATGCGAGCTCTTCTCGAGGGCACCAGTGGGTTGCGCTCGTTTTCACATCCATAAGAGAAGCTTATGACAAAAGCGTTTGCCCCAAGTATCTCCTGGGTCCAAAATATTCATCATGACATCCTCCAAAAGCACCATTGCTCCGGCAAAAGGCAAACTTGGCATCCTCACCCCCGGTATGGGCGCCGTTGCCACCACGTTGTACGCCGGCGTTATAGCGGCCCGTCAAGGCCTCCAGCCGCCCATTGGCTCGCTCACCCAGATGGCCCACATCCGGCTGGGAAAGCGCGAAGAGGGCCGCAACCCGCTCATTAAGGACTTTGTGCCCCTGGCTGGTCTTGAAGACATTGTGTTCGGCGGTTGGGATCCCATCAGCCCCAACGCACTCGAAGCCGCGCAAACCGCGGGTGTTATCACCAAGGACGACCTTGCCCCTCTGAGCAAAGAGCTCGAAGGTATCGTGGCCATGCCCGCAGTCTTTGATCAGCGCTGGGTTTCACGCCTCGAAGGAGTACGGGTCAAGACCGGCGAAAACAAGTACGACCTGGCCCAGCAGCTCATTGTGGACATCGAAAACTTCAAAACCACCAACAACTGCGACCGCATCGTCATGGTCTGGTGTGGATCGACCGAGGCCTACCAGGAGCCAACAGCCGTTCACGACAACATTGCATCGTTCGAAGCTGGACTCAAGGCCAACGATCCCAACATCGCCCCATCGCAAATCTATGCGTACGCAGCATTGGTAAGCGGAGTTCCCTATGCGAACGGTGCCCCGAACCTCACGGTCGATTTGCCTTGCATGATTGAGCTGTCCGAACAACGCGGCGTGCCGATTTGCGGCAAGGATTTCAAAACCGGGCAGACATTGATGAAGACGATTTTGGCCCCCGGATTCAAGGCCCGCATGCTTGGTCTCCGCGGCTGGTACTCCACCAACATCTTGGGTAACCGAGACGGCGAAGTTCTCGACGATCCAGAGAACTTCAAGTCAAAAGAAGTCTCCAAGCTTGGCGTGCTCGACACTATTTTCCAGCCCGACCTTTACCCAGAGCTTTACGGCAACATCGATCACGTCGTGCGCATCAACTACTACCCACCGCGCGGCGACAACAAAGAGGGCTGGGACAACATCGACATCTACGGCTGGATGGGTTACCCCATGCAGATCAAGGTGAACTTCCTTTGTCGTGACTCCATCCTTGCTGCCCCTCTCGTGCTTGACCTAGCGTTGTTCATGGACCTTGCTATGCGCGCAGGTAAAGGCGGATTGCAGGAGTGGTTGAGCTTCTATTTCAAGGCGCCACAATCGGCGAACCCAGCCGGCCCTGAGCACGACATTTTCATTCAGCAGATCAAGCTGAAGAATACGTTGCGGGAATGGATGGGCGAAGAGGCGGTTACGCATACCGAGGCTTAGGCTGCTCCCGCCCTGGAGGAGTGAGCGAGCGTTTTGCTTCTCGGCGAAGCCACCCCCGCTGGGCGGGGACCCCCGTCTTCGTACGTTCAGCAAACTGGCTCCGCTCATTGCCCCCGGGCTCGGTTGAAACCTTGGCCTCGTTTGCGGACTTTCTAACCGTTCGTAGCCGCGGCGTGGGCGTTCGTAGCTGCTTCGATGGTTTGCGCTCCGGGGCCGGAATTGGTTGGCGGTTCGGTTTGGTAAGCGTGATCAACCAAGGCCGCTGCGGTGGCGCCAACCGAAAGAGCTGTCGAGGTGAGGTTGTAACCACCCTCAAGGAAGAACACGGTTCTGTTTGGTGTGAAGGAATGTAAGCGCTGAGCCAAAAGCGCGTAGTCGCCAGCGCTCAACCCAAGCCCGCCTAGAGGATCATCGCGGTGGGAATCAAAACCCGCCGAAACAAGAGTCCATGTTGGTTTGAATTTGTCCACGGCTTGAGCAACAAGCGTGTCATAAGCGCGCAAAAAAACATCACCGGTGGTGCCTCCGGGGAACGGAAGGTTGATGGTGCCACCTGGAGAGTTCGGACCTCCAGTTTCGCTGATGGCACCCGAATAAGGCCAATGGTCGGCGAGTTGGGAGCTTACAAACAACACGTTGGGATCGTCCCAGAAGATAGCTTGCGTGCCGTTACCGTGATGTACATCCCAGTCCACAATCAACACACGTTCGCCCCGAGCGGTAAGTGACCTGGCTACCACGGCGATGTTGTTGAACACGCAGAAGCCCATGGCCCGGTCGGCCAGTGCATGGTGGCCCGGCGGCCTCACCAGCGCGAGCCCCGCCGTTGCGTCTCCCCTTTCGACGCTGTCCACGAGTGCCAAGCCCGCACCGATAGCCAAACGTGCGGTGTCCCATGAACCAGGTGAAACGCGGGTGTCGGGATCGAGGGCGCCCCCACCCGAAACACAGAGCGCTTCGATTTGTTGAATGTAACCTGTAGTATGTACACGTTCTATTTCTTCGAGCGTAGCGAATCGTGGTTTGACCATTGCGATGGCCTCGCCAAGCTCAGCAGCCAGCAATCCCGACCAAGCAGCTTGGAGCCGTAAAGCCGACTCAGGATGGCGAGGGTTGGTCTCGTGGCGATCGAGTTCGTGAAGAGAAGAAACGGCGAGCATGATGCATGTCTAGCCCAGCTTCGGCAAAACCCGAAGTTCACTGCAGTCACCACCAGGCACACGTAAGCATTTGACGCGGATGGGTGAGAACGTTGAGCAGATGCAAACGTTGTAGGTGGCAAGTTGGCCTGTTGGAGGCTGCTGGCGGCTAGAGGTCTCGTTTGGCCCACAACACTCTTTGCGCTGCAGAAATGGTAACTAACGAAGCGAAGCCGACGAACAGGTCATCGAAGTACACACTGTACGGGGACTTCAACACCAGCCTTGCACGACTGTCATTGCGAGAACTACGGAATGGGGATTTGTTGGGTGATGCAGTGAGGTCCGCCGCCGCCGTAGGCAATAATGCCGCCAGGTACTCCAACAACTTTTCGATCCGGCCAAGCGTCGGCAATGATCGCCAACATGTCCTCATCGGCAGGGTGGCCCGTCACAGGAACTACTACGGCACCGTTGCAAATGTAGAGGTTCGCGTAGGGAACGGGAAGTCGTTCGCCCTCCACCTCAACGTAGGGAAGAACGGGAATATCGACGACCTTCAGGGCCCGTCGCGCAGCATCGAGGGTGCCGTCCAAACATCGTCGGCTGATGGAAAGACGGAAATGCTCTGCCTCGTTGGAATCATCGCAGCCTTGCCACAAAATCTTGCCTGGTTCAATGAACGCAGCGACGATATCAATATGACCATCGGTGTCCCGGTCGTCGATGGCATAGGGAACCCAAATAACCGTGGTCACTCCGAGCGAGGCACACAAACGATCTTCAATCTGGCGACGTGACAGGTGGGGATTTCGATTGGGGTTCAACAGGCACTGCTCGGTGGTGACAACGGTGCCTTGTCCATCGACGGTAATTGAGCCACCTTCAAGGATCATGTCTACGACGTAACGCTCGTCGCCATAGTCAGCGGTCCAACGTCTCGGGATGCGATCGTCATCGTCGTGGGGAAGGTACTTGTTTCCCCAACCGTTAAAGGTGAAGTCAAGACCAACGCGGCGCCGCTTGTTGTTGCCGTTGCCTGGTCCAGTCACGTAAATCGGTGCGGTATCGCGGAGCCACGCATCGTTGAGGGGCATCTCGACAATGGTGATGTTTGGATGCGCTGCGAGCTCGGCTGCAGCTTCGACATCACGTGGGGTGGTTAACAACGAAACCGGTTCGAAATCGGCAATGGTACGCGCCACGTGAGCCCACGCTTGTTGGCCCTCGCGAAGCCGGTCGCCCCACTGCTCCAGCCGGTTTGGAAAGGCAATTAGGGTGCGTTCGTGCGGTGCCCATTCCGCAGGCATGGAAAGACCTTCAAGTTCTGGCGGACGGCTGTTGGACTCGGTCACGTTGGATGCAGTCGAAGGCACCACGAAAGCCTACGGGACGCAAACGCGCAAGACCGATCTTCTATGCCACGCCACGCCATGGCATGCCACGCCATGGGTTGGCAACCAAGTTCTCGAAGCTCGGGTGCGTGCGCCCGTGATGTGAAAACCGTCAGTGATCTGGCGAAATGCGCATCGGACACACGCTCCCAAACTGCGATTCACTGCATTGGGACCGTTCGATGGCTCGACCGGTGATCCCGTTAGCGGATGTTGATGGTCGCTGCGACTGATTCTGCTGTGAACGTGTCGAGCTGGACCTCAACGATAAATCGCCACGGTCCCTTCACCGGCAGGTCGGCGGCGAGCGTTTGAAAGTGGTTCGGTCCAGCGCGAACAACTTTGAGATCGATAGGTGCAATATCGTTCGCAGGAAGCGATGCCGTAACGGTCATATTTTCCACGACCTGGGTTTGACCCTCTGGGGTTAGTGCGTAAAAGTGCAGACGGTTCTTGCCGGACTGCGCGGGCGAGATTGTGGAGTCCAGAAGCAACGCGGTGCCACGCATAGTTACGGTCACCGGTTTTCCGAGCACCTCAAGCGGTGGCGGTGCATTCACCAAGAGAGCGGTAATCGCAACCACTCCAACGGCGACCAAAGATTCGATGAACATCCGCCGACGAATGGCCACCAAAGCGGGAGGCAAAGCCTTACCAGCCTGGTGTCCCTCGGGTATGGGGTCTGTCTGTTGTGAAGGGTCCGTTAGCTTTTGCAACGCTCGCTCGGCAACTGCGACCCTTCGGCGGGCCAGAGAAGTTCTCGAAAGCCAACCAAGGCCAACAAGCACGGCAACAAGGCTGAGCCTG
>JAYTWN010000453.1:0-2376 GCA_043743435.1 Acidimicrobiia bacterium | reverse complement strand
GACCGTAAGTCTTCGAAAACTTGCTCCGGTCGAACGTGCGGGTCTGACACGCTCGCTCCTTTTCGGCGCACACCTTGAAAGATCGGTTCATGGTGCGCTATTCGGTTCCTAGTTTCATGCAGCAACGCAACTTGGCGATGGAGTAATCGGCGCGACGGCTGAATGAGCCCGGGGAAACCAAACCGCAAGCCTTTCCCGATTTGTCCGGTGGGCAACCAGAGCGTCGCCGCGTAGTCGAGGAGGATCCCATTTCGTTTGTCGTTTGCTTCCAGCAGCCCGACCCAGAATCCGAGTGTGAGTTCTGCAACAACAGCTCCCGGTCGGTGAGCACTAAGAGGCTGGTTCCGGCCAAGCCAGCGTTGCGCCGTCTGGAGCCCTGAAATCGCCCTGTCCCCGATTTCGGGGATAAACCCGCCGTTCGAATCGAGGTACCGCTGTGGTTTGTTGAAGAGTTCTCTTAGTTGTTGATCGATTGCGTTGCGAAGAAAGATCTCGACGCTTGCGATGTCGGCGTATAGAGCCGAACTGAGGTCGACGTTCCAAAGGTAAAGCCCGAGGGCTGCCTCGTCGGTTTTCGTAACGGTAGCCTTACGGTACGGTTCAAGCCGTTCCGACGTGATGAGATCCTTCAACGCAGCCTTTTGCGGGTTTGTCCACTTTTTTCGCCTTGCCAACACAGCCATGAACCGATATCCTAGAAACATAAATCCCTCGGGTTGCCGCTTACCAAAGCCGCCCGGGGGTCTTGCTTTTTCCGCCAGACTTGCTGGCTCATAGTTGGTATCGCAAGGCCAGCTCTCCGGACCCGCTAGGCGCCACCGGCGAACTACTGGTTTTCTGCTGTGTTGCGTAGGCCGTGGGAAGTGAGTCGAGGAACTCTGGCCGCGGCAACTAATTTTCAAGAGTCTTCAACGGGTAATGATGGTGGAACGCACTTCGCGGTCGAGGCTTGCGGTGTTGACAAGATCGCGGAGGCCGATGGCAACGAGGGTTGAGGGGCCCTTGGTCCATGGCCCGTCGGGGGTGAAGGAAAGACGCAAGCCCACTCGGTGGACAATCATGCGGTTATCTGGTTGGGTAAATATGGTTACTAAAAATATTTGCGCACATACCAAGTGCTGCCATGCGTTTGTATTGCGCCGGTGTGGTCATTTGGCAGTGCTGCACGGTATGGCGGTGATCCCAACGCAGATGGGCTTCCAGCGCAGCTTCAACGGCATCAACGAATACCCGCGCTGGATATGCTGGATCTTCCACCACAGTTCGCCACGACTCTGCTTGACCGGCAAGGGTTAGGGGTGTCGTCCCCAAATCCGTAATGAAGGTGTGGCCAGCGTTGCGAGCTTCGTACTCGTAGTTCCATTTTGCTTCGGGTGAGCCCTACTGGTTGCGTAACTTGATGAATGCCGATCAGGCGAGGGCCATTGCGGATTCTTGGAGCTCACCGTTGGGATTCCCGTCGGCACTGCGAGCGACTTCGGGTGAAGTGGAAGCGGCCGTAATCTCCGACGGATTTAGCGTGGCCGTGTTCACCGACGCTAAGTGTCCGTTGGCGTGATGGACGAAAATTTGGCGGACCGCGGAAACGCGATCGAGATGCTTGGCTAACAGTCGCGCGCCGGTGAAGTGAATCGGATCCAGACCCCACGCCAACAACAGTTCGCTGGGGTCTTCCATGGTCGATTCAACTTCGATGAGTCGGTCTATTACCTCGTTGATAGTGGTGCAGCCCGTCCACAGTCGGCCTCGGGGATCGGTGCGATCAAAGAACCCCACTTAGGGCATCCGCCACGCCCCGCCCGCCATCACATGGGAGTGGGCATCAACGAACCCCGGTACCAAAACCTTGTCGGCGAATCGTTCATCAATTGCGGCTGGGCCCCACGATTGCAGTTCATCAACGGTGCCTACCGCGAGCACCTTGCCCTCACGTACGGCTACTGCATCAGCAAAAGGCGCAGCTCGGTTCATAGTCAGGATTCGTCGGGCGGGGTAAATCACCGTGGCGTGCCCCGGGCCGACGGTACTCCTCCCTTAGTCAGGAGCCGAACCATCGCCGGGTTTGTCAGTGTTCCGAAATGATATCTTTGAGGACGTGACTGATATCCTCATTCGTGACGTGCCCGACGAGGTGGTGGCATCCCTTGATGCGAAGGCGAAAAGTAACGGCTTGACGCGCGCCGAGTACCTCCGTCGTCTCCTGGCCGAGCAGCAGGAGCCAGCGTTGACTTGCGAACAACTTGACCGTTTTGCGGCGCGCACCGCTGACTTGAGCAATCCCGACGTAATGGCCGATGCATGGCGGTGAGAACTTGGCTGATCGACAAATCGGCCCTCAACCGCATCAACGAGGCCGACGATGAGTGGATCTTGCGG
>JAYTWN010000452.1:0-6068 GCA_043743435.1 Acidimicrobiia bacterium | reverse complement strand
GTTACGGGCTGACCGCTCTTTGGGCTAGACCCGGCCATTTGCCGTGGGGAAGGTCGCACGTCGATCCAAACCGAACCGTTGGAAAGGTGCAAGCCGCCCTGCTGGTTGGGATCCCCAAAAACTTGGCCGCTGGAAAACATGGACACCTTGAAATCGGGATCGTGAGCGAGGAGTTTCACCGCAAACGGATGGCTATCTGCCGACGCCACTTGAACGACTTGGGTTTGCGTCGATCTGCTGGCAAACAAGGTTGGTCGGGTTAGGGCGAACACTGGGGTGATCACGCCGACGATTGCTGCCACGCTTAGACCGACCCTTTTCCCTCGACTGGTCTTGGCCCTATGGCCAGTCGGTGATTCGATGTGTTGGCGGTCCCATTGAGGGGGCACTTCAGGGCTCGTCATAACTGCGTCTACCAACGAGCGTTCAAGCGTGGAGTTGACTCGATGTGAAATGGCGGCTTGTAAGGTGATGGCCAGTTGTTCCTCACGGCTGCTCTGCGCCTTGACCGGCGAGAACCCTTGAGGGCTAGCGGCGCTTGGTTCTTCGTGCGTGGCGTATCCGTTTGCTCGCACTGGTTGGTCTGATGTTGGCAGGTTCTTCATTGGTCGACGACCTTTCGTAGGGAGGCAAGGCCGCGGGAAAGGAGAGACTTCACCGTTCCGGGTCTGCAGTTGAGGGCATGGGCGATTTCTTGTTCGCTGCATTGTTCGTAGTAGCGAAGAATTACGGCCGTTCGTTGGCGTAGGGGTAAAGAGTCGAGCGCCTTGAGTAGACAATCATCGGTGTAACGATCGGTCTGTGTGGTTGCCGATCGAAGTAGGGGAGCGAACCGCTGCATCATTTCTCGGCGACGAGACGATATGCGTACTTCATTTACCAGTGTTTTGCGAACATAGGCTTCGGGCTCATCGAGAGTAGCAAAGCGCGCATAGGTTTTTGCGAACGCGTCCTGAACGTGATCCTCCGCCGCCGCCCTTGACCAAACCAGGGCAACGCTAAGCCTGAGTAGCCGGGGATAGGTGAATTGGTAGAACTCGTCAAAGTTCGCCCATTCATGTGGTGCTCGTCGGCTGCTGGAAAACTCCGGTGAACCCTGTTGTTGCTGGAGGGGCAACTCGCTCTCTGGCCTTTTCACTTCTTGACGCGTAGAAGGACTCATCAAGATTTGTCCCGAGTCCAAATCTCACCTGTATTACTATGCACACGTACGGTATTGAACGCAGGAAAGTTTGTTGGGAACAAGGTGCCTTCTCTCTTTGATGAAGGGTTGATCGGCCCGATTCGACCCTTGGACCTACCTTCATCGGCAAAAGCAACAGTGGCATCGACGGCTTGCGTGGTCAACCATTTTTCGGGTGCGTGCTCCATTTTTGTTACTGGCGAACGCGGGTACGGGCTTTTGTCGGATAGATGCTCCCGATCGAGCTTCCGGTCGGAAAAGAGCACCCTCGGTCCGGGTGATGAAGTCGGCCCGTCGGCGTTTGATGTAGTTGCATCCATCCAAAACCGGCGAAGGTTGGTCAGGGGAGATTCGTTTGCGCCCACACATCGTTCATGCTTGAGAACCGCGAAAGGTTCCACGTTTCCGTCAAAAGACCGAAAAGGCGAGCGGGCCTCCTGGTTCTCATCACCCTAAGTAGGAAATTTCTGGCATTTATCACTTTGAGCGTCAAGTATTCGCAAAATCTGCCGATGACTATGGTTCATGTTTTGTGAAAGGATCTCGCTCCTATGTCTCGTCGTTTCTTGATTTCCGTCTTCGCTGCCGTTGCAGCATCCTCAGCGTTCGTGGCTGGTCAAGCCACCTTCAACGGTGTAGCGGGTGCCTCTGCGGTCCAACTACCAGGACAGGTTGCGAACCAGGCCGCTTCGGCAGTCGATCGTGACGATCTGTTAGACACCATTGGAGCGGGTGACGAAGTACTGGGACGGCTGGGCGCCAACGTGGCCGAAGCGGCTCGCCGCAATGGCGTTTCAGAAGGAGAGCTCCGAAAGGCCCTCGCAGACAAAGCGCTTCGGCTAGACCGCAAAGGCCGAAGGTTCTTCGTCGACGATAAGGCTCCAGCAACCGCCCCAACGACAATTGCAGCGACCACTACGCCAGGCACCGCATCAGCAACCGCCGGGCCCGCAGCCGACTACTCCCAAACCTTCCTTCTCCACAGCAAACCCGGATCCAAACGGGTGATCTACCTCGATTTCAACGGACAAACCATTTCCAATACCGGATGGAATGCCAGCTACACCGCAGGCGCAGACTTCTTCGCTGAGCCCTTCGATACCGACGGCTTCCCCTTGACCTTCGCCACAACTGAGCAAGACACCGTACAACGGGTCTGGCAGCGCGTCTCTGAGGACTATGCCGTGTTCGATATCGACGTCACCACCGAAGAACCCGTTGCTGATGCCATCACCCGCACGAACTCTACCGACGCCAACTACGGCACTCGGCTTCTCATTACCAAGACCACCAACATCTACTCAGCGTGCGGTTGCGGTGGAATTGCCTACGTGGGAGTGTTCAACGAGCCCTCAAACCACTCCTATTACCAGCCAGCGTTTGTGTTTCAACAGGGCGTCACCAGCAACGAAAAATACATCGCTGAAGCTGCCTCACACGAAGTAGGACACAACCTCGGCCTCAGCCACGATGGCACAGCCACCACGGGTTATTACTCCGGCCAAGGAAGCTGGGCTCCGATTATGGGCGTTGGTTACAACCTGCCCATCACCCAATTTAGTAAAGGTGAGTACAACGGCGCAAACAACCTCGAAGATGACTTTGCCGTAGTGCAAACGAATGGAGGTGTACTTACTATCGATGATCATGGCAATACGCCTGCGAATGCAACTGCTCTCGGTGCACCAGCCAGTTTTGACGCCGGTGGAGTTATCGGGACCGCTTCTGACATTGACATGTTCCGTATTGAGTCGGGCGCTGGAACCATCAACCTCACTGCGCTGCCTGCGGGCTTGGGTGCCAACCTCGATATCAAACTGACCCTGCTTGATGCGTCTGGCGTGGTGTTGGCCAGTGCCGATCCTGCGGCGTCAACCATCAATTACGCCACAGCCCTGGGTTTGGGTGCCTCGGTCGCAGCCGTCGTTCCTGGAGGCTCCTATTACGTGCAAGTTGACGGCGTGGGCTACGGCTTGGCTGCCTCAACGGGCTATTCCGATTACGGCAGCGTCGGCCGGTACACCCTTAGCGGAACCACTCCCGCCCCCGTCACCACCACGACAACCAGCACCACGATTCCGCCGGTAACAACCACCACCGTTGCGCCCACTACGAGCACATCGAGCACAACCGTCGCCCCGCCTACGACGTTGCCCCCAACCACCACCGTTGCACCAACCACTTCGACGGCCGTTCCAACAACGACACTCGCCCCAACCTCCACAACAGCCGCCCCAACGACGCTGCCGCCAACCACGACCGTTGTTCCAACCACCACAACGACGAAGGCGCCAACGACTACAACGACCTTGCCGCCGACGACTACTACGACCTTGCCGCCGACGACTACTACGACCTTGCCGCCGACGACTACGACGACCTTGCCGCCGACGACTACGACGACCTTGCCGCCGACGACTACGACGAAGCCGCCGACGACTACTACGACCTTGCCGCCGACGACTACGACGAAGCCGCCAACAACCACAACGACGAAAAAGCCCCGCGGCCCCCGTCGCTAAGTGTGCTCAGGGTTGTTCCTGGCGTCGAGAAGATCATCTGTTACACACGGGCTACACAAACACCCGAGTTAACAGGATTCAAGTTGTTCGTTGCGGGAGTTCTCCAAGGTCGATCGTACCGACGGATTTCCGCCGGTTACGTGAGGGCAGCTTTCACGGCAGCGGACATGCGGCCCCCGTCGACGTTGCCACCGACGTTTTCTTTGACGGCTTTCATGACCGCACCCATGGCTTTGGGTCCGGTGTTGCCGGCGGCAGCCGCTTCGGCGATAGCGGCAGCGATGATGGCGTTGAGCTCATCGTCGGGCATTTCGGCGGGCATGTAGCGGGCCAAAATGGCGATCTCGGATTGTTCCTTGGCGGCCAATTCCGGGCGGCCACCAGTCGTGTACAACTCCGCGGAATCGATCCGCTTTTTCGTTTCGGATCGAATGATGGTGATGATCTGATCATGACTTAACTCGATCTGTTCCTTGCCGGCAACCTCAGCATTTCCAACCGCGGCGAGCAACATGCGCAGGGTGCCGGTTACCTCAGCATCACGGGCCTTCATTGCCACGGTGAGGTCATCTCGAATGGATTGCTTAGAAAGTGCCATCCCGCAAGGCTACCGCCATCGGCCTGAGCACCCATTGATTTTTCTTGGTTGAAATCGTGTTTCAAACCGTGGCTGGCCAAATCGATGATTCAAGTCAGTCCCCTCGTGGAATAGTACGTGTACATATTCACATCATGTGTTGACCCATGGTTTTGATCAATATTTGCGGGTGAACATGCGCCCTTTTGTGTTGGCAAGCAAGAGTGCGTTTTTGTTCGCAGCTACGGTGGAACCGTCGCTCCCGTCGAGCTGATTCCACGCGGATCCATTCCACTGGTAAATCAGACCGAGCCTGTTTGTGAGAAACACCGCCCCATCGTTTGATACTGCAATGTCCTTCGCTGCACTACCGGGCATCTGCGTCCATTGGCCTCCGGCGAACTTGTAGATGAGTCCAGCAGTGTTCGTCATCCAAAAACCTGACCGCCGCCCGCAGCTATGCGCAAAGCGCTGCTCCCAGGCATGCGCTCCCATTTCGATCCGCCGCGCGCTGTGTAAATCAGGCCAGCGGAGTTCACCATCCACACTTTGCCGTAAGAGAGCACTTGGTTTGATGTCGCCTCCCTTAGGTACCACGCCAACTCAAAGTGCTCGATCTACCAAGCGTGGGTCAACTCATGCACAACGGTACTTCGATTCTCGGGCGAAAGCGGGTTCGCGAACATGCGACCCAGATTCATTCGGATAGAGCCCTTCTTCCCCGGAACAAGTTCTCCAACTGTTGGCCGTACGAAGAAGGCACCACCGAGGCCGGTCTGATCGGTGATAGTGATTTGGTCTCGCGGCGGGAATTCGCGTTCGAAAATCGTGAGAGCAAACTGGTACTCCTCGACCGTCATCGTCCGAGCGGCACTGTGAGCACCACGTAAGGAGTAACTCGGCACTACTCACCGTGCTGTCACCGCGAAAAGGTGTCTACAGTCTTCCCATGCCTTCAGTTGCTCGCATTCCCAAGATCGTCGCCCATCGAGGGGCCAGCAAAGCCGAGCGGGAAAACACCCTTGCTGCGTTTCATGCGGCTCTTGCCCAGGGTGCCGACATGGTGGAACTCGACGTTCGTCGCACGTCTGATGGCAAGCTGATTATTCATCACGACCCTTACGTTGTCATCGAAGCGGGTACCACGCATGTGATTGCTGAGCTCCAAGCCGTTGATCTCCCGCCGCATGTCCCAACCCTCACCGCGGCGCTCGATGCGTGTGTCGGGATGGAAGTCAACGTCGAAATCAAGAACGACGATAACGAGCCCGATTTCGATGCCACTCGATCGTTGGCCGATGCGGTCGTTGAAGTTTTACGTGCACGTAGTGATTGTGATCAGATGCTCGTCTCGTCGTTTGACTACGCCACTATCCAACGGGTTCGCACTCTTGCCCCCGAAATCAAAACGGGTTTCCTGATCGTCGCCCCCGAACTTGATGGCTCCTGTCCAAATCCTCTCGCTGCCTTCATCAATCGCATCGCCGACGACGGCCACATTGCCATCCACCCCCACCGATACGCAGCCACTGCCGAACTGATCGAAGCAGCCCACGCTCGCAACCTCGCCGTCAACGTATGGACCGTTGACAAACCCGAAGAACTTCGTGCACTTACTGCTTTGGGGGTCGACGCCCTCATCACCAACACCCCCGAAGCCGCCCGCGCCGCCATCCAACCCGCACCGTAACTCTCGGTTGCTACTGGATGCGCCGATCTCGATCTAGGTGATTTCGCGACGTAGACAACGGCAAAACTAAGTGACTACGAGGCTTAGGACTTCGGG
>JAYTWN010000451.1:0-4695 GCA_043743435.1 Acidimicrobiia bacterium | reverse complement strand
TAGTGCTTCGTTGCCGAATTCCCCTGCGAACTTGATGGCCGTCGCTCATGCGTCTGAGAGGTCGAATTTCAGTCAAAACATGGGTGACTTTGGACGCTGGGCCGATTCCCACTAAATTCGAGCGGTCGATTCAATCCTTAAGGGAGTTTTTGTTATGCGTGAAGCCGTTTTTGTGTCCTATGCCCGAACCGGGTTGGCCAAGTCCCATCGTGGCGGCTTCAACGCCACCCCACCAATGTCCATGGCCGCACACGCGGTAAAGCATGCGGTCAGCCGTGCCGGTATTGAGCCTGAAGCCGTTGAAGACGTGTACTTGGGCAACATTGGCCACCTCAACGGCAATATCGCTCGCCAAGCTGCACTGCTTGCTGGTCTGCCCATCACTACTTCGGGTGCCTCCATCAACCGATTCTGCTCCTCCGGGCTGAACGCCATTGCCCTGGCTGCGAATTACATCACCCAAGACGGCGCCGACGTAGTTGTAGCTGGTGGCGTTGAATCGATCTCGATGCCCGGCGGCGGTGGTGGGCGTGAATCCATCGACCCACGCCTTGTCGAGGAATACCCAGCAATCTTCATGCCCATGATCGATACCGCTGACATTGTGGCCCAGCGCTACAACGTGGCTCGCGATTACCAGGATCAGTACTCGCTCGAATCACAGCAAAAGATTGCCGCAGCTCAGGCCAACGGCATCTTTGATGACGAAATCGTTCCTATGGAAACCATGATGAAGCTCGTCAACAAAGAAACCAAAGAGGAGACCATGGTCGCCTACACGGTCACCAAAGACGAGTGCAACCGTGCCGACACCACCATTGAAGGTTTGGCCAAACTTGTACCGATCATGGGTGCCGACAAGTTCATCACCGCCGGTAACGCCAGCCAGCTCTCCGATGGTGCTGCTGCCGTCGTGATGATGGAAGCCGGAGAAGCTGCTCGTCGTGGAGCGACCCCCTTGGGCGCCTTCCGCGGATGGGCCGTTGCTGGTTGCGCTCCCGACGAAATGGGTATCGGTCCAGTCTTCGCCGTTCCAAAGCTCCTGAAGCGCCACGGCCTTAGCGTTGATGACATTGACATTTGGGAGCTCAACGAGGCGTTTGCGTCGCAGTGCCTGTACTCCCGAGATCAGCTGGGTATCGATCCTGCGAAGTACAACGTCAACGGTGGATCGATCGCCATTGGCCACCCCTTTGGTATGACTGGCGCTCGTTTGGCTGGACACATCCTGCTTGAAGGCAAGCGTCGCAAGGCCAAGTACGGCGTGGTCACCATGTGTATTGGTGGCGGCATGGGCGCAGCAGGACTCATCGAGATCTACTAACTCTCCCCGTGGCGAGTTGGGGAACTCCTGCTTGCCGAATGAGCAAAAACGAACTGTCCCGGCGCCGATTGGCCCGGGACAGTTTCATTTGCGGAATTGTTGCAGCTGCCATTCCGGATGAGCTTGACCATGACCGCTTCGAGGGTCCCAGCCACGCATCACAGGTGGCCACCGACCAGAACGACAGCTAGCAAGCAGCCTCGGTGGCAAGAAGGACGGCTTCGAGCACTTCTTGGGCTGATGGGTTCACCATGGACTTATCCCCGATAGTCACGGTGGGAACCGTTTCGTTGCCACGAGCGACCGAGCGAACGAATGCAGCTGCTTCAGGAGAATCCCAGATATTGACCTTCTCATACGACACCTCAAGGCGGTCAAGGTTTCGCTGCAGCGCCGCACAAAACCCACACCCTGGACGCCAATACATTGTTATCTGAGCCGACATGACTTCTACGGTAGCTCCCTGACACGGTGGCAGGGAGAACCCGCCGTGTGTAAAAGTGCAGACCAAAACCCCTCAAGCTCCATTCAGGTGACGTGAGTCACAACTGTGTAGTGGTCCGGAATTTGAGGTTGATGACTCTCCGTGCATACAACGCCGCAAATGTGGCTGGCACGCAAGGAGTCCCCCGATGATCGTCAACCAAAACTGCCCGAGCTGCGAACGCCTTGTCCGTTGAACAGTCCTTTTGAAGCCCTCCCAGCTAAACGCGTTGACGGCGATTGCCGTGAGGTCACGCACTGCCCGACCAGGCAAGGTGCTGCCATGCAAGGTGCTGCCATGCAAGGTGCGAGGAGCCTTACCGCCTGGCACGATCCTGAATCGCTCCGTTTGATCCGAATAAGTTTCGTTCGTCCTACGATGATCGGACGGGTGCTTTGTGTTGGCAACCTCTACGATGGCCAGCAGTGAATGGGTTAGCGGACGGAACGCTGGCAAGACAGGCAGCTTCGGGCGACCGGGCTGCGTTCGCCGCGCTCTACGACCGCTTCAATGGCGAGATCTACGGCTTCAGTTTGCGGATGCTCACGAACCGATCCGATGCAGCCGACGTCACCCAAGACGTGTTTGTGCGGGCCATCGAAAAGCTCCCGCAGCTTCGCGAGCCAGATCGTGTGCGCGCGTGGTTGTTCACCATTGCCCGTCACGAATGCTTTGCTCGAACCAAGCGCAGAGGCCGCATCATGGCTACTGATCCGCTCGATTTGGGTGCCGAGACTGCCTCAACGAGCCGGTCGACGGCTGGGGTGGCGGAAGCAAACGAACTTACCCAGTTGGTATGGGATGCGGCGAAAGGCTTGGCGTCTGAGGATCGTGCCGTGCTTGATCTCAAACTCAAACGCGATCTCGATGGCGCCGAGTTGGCTGAAGCCCTCGGCGTTCCGCATGATCAACTTCACAAAGTCACCGCACGTGCCATGGAGCGTTTTGAACGTTCGGTGATTTCGCTGGTGTTAGCCCGTGGCGCTCGGAAGGATTGTTCGGTTCTTGCTGGGCTCCTGGAATCCAACGGGACCGATGAAGTGGAACTCACACCAGTTCTACGGAAACGCATTGCTCGTCACGCGCAGGATTGTGATGCCTGTGAACGTCGCCGAAAAATGCTGGTCAACCCTTCAACCATGGTGGCCAGTGCTCACGAGGTCGGTCCTTCGGCTGCGCTTCGCGATCGTGTTCTTGAGGCGGCATTTTGTGGTTCGCTCACGGGCACGTCGGCGTTACATTCTCTTTCCTGGCGTGGCGACGGGTTCCCCAAATCCCGCTCCCGCAAACGGAAATTGGCGGCAATCGCGGCATTAGTATGTGTGCTTATTGGTGGCCTGTTTGCTTCGGGACTTGGTTCCAACAACACTCCGAAACCTCTTGTCGTGAGCCAATCGAATTCACCGGAGACAACTGTCGCCCGCACTCCGTCGACGGTTGCTGTGGTCTCGTCGGTCGCTCCCTCAACCGTTTCTACACCGACTGTTGCCGCACCAAGAATTCTCGCTGCCGCAGTAGCCCCCACAATCCCCATCGCCTCAACCTCGTCTTCAACGTCAACAGCCGTTTCACCAAAAACGCTTCCTTCAACGAAGGTCGCTTCAACAACGCTCGCTTCAACGAAGGTTGTTTCAGCGGCGGCCAAGCCGGACGCCTCCGTCGTTCCGTCGACCAGGTCTGTGTCGGCTCCAAATAGGGCGTTTCCACGGCCAACTACATCGCTGCTCGCTATCCCTGCCCCTCCGCTCGCGCCGAAGCCCACAACCAAACCAACGGTTCCGCCGACGACTCGAAAGCCAAAATTGATCCCTACAGCCACCCTCAAACCTCGAGCGACGACGAAACCCGCGCTTGCCACCCCAACTAACCCCAGCGCAGCACTATCAATCGAAGTTCCCGTTCCCCCAACGGTTGACATCATCTCCCCGACTTCGCCGACACCAGCGATCATTTTCCCCGATGCGGTTCCCCTCGAACCCGCGAGAGGGGTCACCACCACGGTGCCATCGCAAAGCACCGCAGCCCCAGTCGCTGTTGCAGCGTCCACCACGGCAGCACCAACACCGAGTCCCACAACAACCATTGCGATCGTGACCACTACAACCCAAGCATCACCAATCGTCACGCAACCGTCGATCAGTACAACCACGTTGAAATGTTCACTTACCCAAGCCGGTTGCGTTCAGCAAACCCCGCCCCCAACCACAACGACGACAACCATCGCACTGCGCCTAACGCCCGTTTGTTGCCTCACCACCGTGAACCCTGGCATCCTCTTCACAACCACAACCAAGGCGTCGGTCATAATAAAGTAAGCGAACCTACGGATTGAGTGGCGGCATGGCACCCGTGCCCGAGGAACAACAGAGGCCCAGTTGCGGCTAGGGCGTGGTGACCCCCAAATCTCAGGAACTGCACCGTAGGTAGCTGCGTAGAGGTGGCGGTTGGCAACGTTCCAGATTACAAGGGGCCAGCAAGCCTGCACACATCAGCGAGAGCAGTGTGGTTTAGCGAGACATGGGCTTGATTGGACAGATGACCGTCGAACAGGCAATCAGGATGCTCGTCCTTGGCGATGTACTCATCCACACATGGGACATCGCCCGTTCCACCGGAGAGAACGAATGCCTCGATGCCGCCATCGTCAGCGAAAATATGATTGGCATGCAACCTATCGACGACATGTTGCGTAGCAGTGGTCATTACGGCCCGAAGGTCGCGGTGCCCGACAACGCCGACGATCAAACCAAGCTCATTGCGTTCACGGGTCGCAACCCTTCGGAGAAACCCCGCCCCGTCCGACAACACTGACGGCGACAGTGAATGGGCCGTGTAACGCACCGTCGGCCGATACCGGCTCAACTTCGGCGACGGTGGCCAACGGTGG
>JAYTWN010000450.1:0-5244 GCA_043743435.1 Acidimicrobiia bacterium | reverse complement strand
CTGATCAACGCATCGGCGTCGACACCGTTTGGGGCACCAACCCCGGCGGAATGACCGTTACCAAGGGCGATCCGCTCTTTCCGCGCAAGACAGCCTGATCGGATTTCCCATGACTGCAAGTAGTTCCGGGGGATTTGGGGGCGGAGCCACCAAAGGAATGATTCCCGCGCCCCAACTTTGGGCCGATTCGCACTGCCATATTCACGACGCTCGATTAGATGCCGCGGCATGTGTGGCTGCGGCGCGCGAGCAGGGCGTGGGCCTCATGGTCACCGTTGGCTGCGACGAAGAAACCACCAACGCTGCAGTGAACGTGGCCGCGGCCGAGCATGTTGCACCAGTTTGGGCCACCGCCGGCCTGCACCCTCACGACGCCACCGACGGCCTTTCCTGGATCCGTACGCTTCTTGATCGAGCAGAGGAATTGCGCATCGTTGGCGTTGGGGAGTGCGGCCTCGATTACTACTACGAGCACTCGCCTCGTGATGTCCAGAAACGGATCTTCGCCGAGCAAATCCAGTTGGCCCATGAGTACAAACTGCCGTTGGTCATCCACACTCGTGATGCCTGGGATGACACATTTGCCGTGATGGCCGCAGAAGGCACCCCGTTGACGACGATCTTTCACTGCTTTTCTGGTGGCCCTGAAGAAGCTGGCGCCTGCATGGCCTTGGGCTCCGGCGTGTATCTCAGTTATTCCGGAATTGTTACGTTCAATACTGCTGAAGAACTGCGTGCCGCTGCGGCGATTACCCCGCTCGATCGCATGCTGGTGGAAACCGATTCGCCCTATCTTGCGCCGATTCCGTACCGCGGCAAAAAAAACCAACCGGCCTATGTTCCATTCGTAGGTACACGTATTGCTGAGGTCAAAGGGCTCCCTGTCGATCAGGTCGCTCGCGAAACGTTCTCTGCCACTGTTCGAGCATTTGCCCTTTCAAAAGACGGCTCCCAACGCGGCAATACCGTCCCGTAGGGGGACATTCGAAGAGTGGGTTTTCGAGAGCTTCGAGGTCCAAACGGTTGGTTTCATGTTCCGCTACCGCTCGGGTGTGGCGTGAAAGTTGTCTGAAACAGTCATTCGTAGACATTTGGTTGTACCTGGCCGTGTCGTCAGTGAATTTTTCGAGAGTGAGCCTGTGCGGCCTGCTCGAGAAGTGGTCGTCGTCGTGGTCTGTTCGCCTCGGTCGCTGCTTTTGGCGTTCAGCAATTGCCTATCCTGCCGTTGCGCGCACGTATTCCCGGAGTGCTGCACCTCCAGACTGCACTGTTGGTATCGGTTTCGCCTCGTCAATAGTGAGTAGAGGACGGTAGTGAATATCCACCACCGCTCTGCACGATTTACCTGGCTAAAGCGTGCCGAAAATCCCGAATAGGGATAAATTATCCATGACCTCCCCTTGTTTCGGGTGGAAATCTTCGCAAGAATCGCTGTGGCGAACGGAGGTGAAAACCGAGATGGACGGTTTTCGATTGCTTTTGTTACCCCAGAATCAAAAGGGGTCAAGTGCATTTGATTCGTCGCGCTCTGTTGAGGGAGCCGACCGAACCAAAGCAGCCGAAAGGCAGGCGGATTCTTTGACCTCAGGTCGGTTCGTTGCGCCCGTTATTCTGCTGGTGTTTTCTGTTGGGCTGGGCTTTTCAACAATGCAAGCAACGAGTTGGAACGCCCGGGAAGTGTCGCTTCGGGCATCGCCGTTTTTGTCTGGAGCTGGTGCGTGTCTTGCACTAGTGGTCTGCTGGGTCGCCTATCTGCACTGGCGCGGCGAAGGCGACGTGTTGTCGGGGCGACTAGCGCTGGCCATTCCCTGCGTGGTGTGGGCGTCGCAATCCTTCCGAAGCGCTTACGAATCGGCACAGCTAGGTAGACCGAATGATTTGGGCACCTTGTCGAGACCAATGTCTCCCTCGGTCGCCTCAGTGGCGGTAGGGGTCGTGGCGATTGTTTTGCTGACTTCTCACGTGGTCAGCCACCAGCGGGCTCTGTCGAACTCACTCCTTTTACGTGTACTTATGAGTGTGACCGGAGTTGTTGTTGGTTCGCTCGGGCTTGCGTTGGTGTTCCGCAATGATCCCGCTGGCCATCTGGCGTTCCGTCAACGATTTGCCTCAACGGTGTTTCCCGTTTCTTGTTTACTTTTCGGCGCGCATTTCGTTCTTCGACCGTTTCCGTCAAGAGCAGTGCTCAGGCGCTGTACGGGTGGCTTTTTGTTTCTGACAGCACTCGGTCTTTGGATTCACGCCCATTGGATTCACGCCCAGCAAGAATCTGGTTCGCGCGATGTTCGAGAACTACTCAGCGCAGGAACTGGTCTCCTTGGTGTGTTACTGGTGCTCGTTGCTTTTGGAGGGGAACTGCGCAAGTCGCAGGAGAGCCGATATCGTCAATTACTTGCCCATGAGCTCAACCAGGCAATGGCCACCGATCAATTGCAACGTGATCGACAGAGTGCAAAACGCCAAGCCCATGATCGTCACTCAGCCCTGCTTTCGGTGGAGGCTGTGGTGCGAATCCTCGAAGATGACAGTGGCGCCACCGACCAGGCGACCAGGCAACGATTAGGCACGGCGGCCGTTCAGGAACTGCGAAGACTTCGAAGCATCGACGAGGTTTCCGGTTCTCCCGCCGTTGCAGCCATTGTCGAGTTCGCTTCTTTGATCGAGTCGCTCGTCGCCGTAGCGAACGCCGATGGCGCATGTATCCAACTGGAGCTTCGCTCTGACCTTTCGGTATTTGGGGTGTCGAGCGCCATCGTTGATGTTGTGCGGAATCTCATTTCCAATGCGATTTATCACGGCGAAGGCAAGGGGATTGTGGTTGGGGCACTACGGGTGGACTGTCAATCGGTTGAGCTCAGCGTGAGCGATTCAGGCCCGGGAATTGCGGTGGCTCGCCGGTTTGATTTGTTTGAACCCGGTCGAAGTTCGGGAGGTCCAGGACGCTCCGGAATTGGGTTGTACAGCGCTCGATTGATGCTGCGCGAAATGGGCGGAGATCTCGTGCTTGATCGGGCTTACACGCAAGGTGCTCGCTTCGTTGCTCGAATTCCCGCCGCGATCGAAGCAGCGAAGCCCCGTGTTGCGACCGGTTAAAGATGAATGTCACAACGCCCTTACCTATCCGCCCGCATGAGGAACGCAGTCCCGGCGTGGTTGTAGTGGTTGATGATCATGCGTTGCTTGCTGAGAGTGTGGTCATGACGTTGCGTGCGTCGGGTTTCGACGCTTGCTGCATTGCCTTTGACCTACCAAATTTGGTCGAAGCCGTGTTGGATCGGCACCCGAACTTGGTCTTACTTGATCTGTTTCTCGGCGAGCAACCAGACGTTTCCTTCGCTGCCCTGTCATCCTTCGCGGCAGCCTCAGTGCCCGTGCTCGTAGTCACGGCTACCAACAGCCGTTTCTTGCACGCCCGATGTCTGGAAGCCGGTGCAGTTGGGATCGTAGAAAAGTCGTCTTCGATCGAAACGCTGATCGATGCGGTTGCCCATACGTTGCGCTCAGAGTCGGTGATGAGCAAGAGCCGGTCTGTCGAATTGCTAAGTGAACTTGCTAGTGTTCGACGCAAAGCGGAACCGATTTCGCTTTTGCTTACCTTGACTCCCCGAGAGCGTGATGTGCTTCAGGCTCTCACCCTTGGCCACCCCGCTGGCCGCATAGCGCGGGACAATCAAACGTCGGTAGTGACCGTTCGTACTCACATCCGGTCGGTGTTGCTGAAGCTCAATGTTCACTCGCAACTTGAAGCCGTCAGTATGGCCATGCGGCAAAACTGGTTTGATTGAAGCTGCTTCCAGTAACGGTCTTCCATACCAACGGTCTTCCATACCAACGGGACCCGTTGGTTCGGTCAGGCAGCGCACCAACTTTGAGCGCTCCGTCTCGAGTCGAGCATCCACACAAATTCGATGGTTTTCTACGCAACACTGACGATGCGCACAGAACTGAATCACCGTACGGTGACACTTCAGCAGCGTTTTGGAATGATTCTCGGACGGCAAGGCTGTGGAGTTCCGGTGCTGTCAGGAAGGAATTCCCCGGTAACGACCCGAAGATGTTGTTCCAAAGCTCACTTTGAAGGGACGGAACATCATGTCAACATGGGGGAAAAATCGAGGGGGTCAGCCGGAGCAGCCGACCCGGCGGATCATTCATAAATTAATCGGCGCAGTTACCGCCGTTTCACTGCTCACCTTTGGCGGGAGTATTGCTTTCGCTGACCCAAGCCCGACCGGTGCGACCATCGCTAGTGACCTGGCTGATTACCCGCCGGGCGGCACGGTGACACTCTCAGGTGCCGGATGGGCTGCCGGCGAACCGGTCCGAATCGTGACCAACGACGCCGTCGGCAACTCTTGGGTACGTGACGTTACAGTTACGGCAACTGCCAACGGTACCGTGAGCGATGTCTTCGCGCTTCCCAACTACTTCGTTTCGAATTACAACGTCACAGCCACCGGCCTTACCTCTGGCAAGGCAACGACCACATTCACAGACTTGGCGATTGGTACGTACGACCAGTGCAGCAACGACGACGGCGACGGCTACGCCTCGGGTGATACCGGGTGCCGGTGGACGAATGGCAACCTGCAGGCGAACAACTCAACCTACACCGAGGGCGACTCGACCCCCCAGCGTCTCTGGCTTACCGACCTCGCTCAAGGGTCTGTGCATACGCTTACGTTGCAGTACGGCACCACAAAGGGCGGAAAGCACGCGTATGACTATCTGACAACGTTTAACGCTTCGGAGAGCTGGATAACCGACGCCGACAAGTGCGACGGCGTCAAGAATACTTCCGGACAGGCTGACTGTCAGTCGTGGGGGTCAGACGACACGTTGCCGATCCCGGTGGATCCAAATCCCGAGTTTTCGGCTGGGGCAAAGCTGCCTCTGACCCTGGTGCCGCAGCCCGCAGGCCGCAACTTTACGATGCGCAACGGTGACATGACCGCTGCGTCTACGCCCTCAGTAATTTTCGGTTCGTACGCCAGTGATTCCGAGACGGCGATTACGATCACCTTCACCGTCGGCGGCGATAGCGATGCTTGTGCAACGAAAAGCGGAACGACCACCTGCTCGGTCGTGCTTTGGTTTGGCGGACATATCGCGAAGACCAGCGAGTGGACGAGCGGCGGCGCAACTGCCGTGCCAGGTTCGCCGTACCACGTTGCGCTCGACAAGGTCGACGGTGCTTCGGTTGGGCAGCGCGACAACCAGATGCAAGCAAACGCCATCGTTCAG
>JAYTWN010000449.1:0-6830 GCA_043743435.1 Acidimicrobiia bacterium | reverse complement strand
GCTCGTGCCCCCATGTACGTGGTGCACCTCTCGGCCCGTGAAGCGCTTGAACAAGTGTTGGTGGCCCGCGATAAAGGCCAAAACGTGTTTGCCGAAACCTGCCCACAATATCTCTACCGCTCCATCGAAGATTTGGCCCGTCCCGGTTACGACGGCTTCGAAGGCGCCAACTTTGTCTGCTCCACCCCACTACGTCACAAAGAGCATCAAGCTGAACTGTGGCGGGGTATTCGCCAAAACGACCTTTCTGTGGTGTCGACGGATCACTGCCCGTTCTGTTTTAAGGAACAAAAGGAACTGGGTATCGGCGATTTCTCCAAGATCCCTAACGGGATGGCTGGCGTAGAGCACCGTATGGATCTCCTGTTCCAGGGCACCGTCGACAAAAACATTTCAATCGAACGGTGGGTGGAAGTTGCCGCAACCACCCCGGCCCGCCTGTTTGGCCTATACCCGAAGAAGGGCGTCATTGCTCCCGGTTCTGATGCCGACATAGTTATCTACGACCCCAACGTCTCACAGACCCTTGGCGTGGAAATGCACCACATGGCTGTTGACTACTCCGCCTACGAAGGAGAAAAGATTGACGGCAAGTGCGACATGGTGATGAGTCGTGGGCGCATCGTTATCGAAAACAATGCGTACGTAGGGTCGAAGGGTCAAGGATCGTACGTTAAACGAGGATTGTCTTCGTATTTAGTTTGAGTTGCACTGGGCTCGGCCGAAATGACCCCAGGGTCCTGTCACCGAACAGCCCCACTGTTCTCAGATCGCACCCCGCAAGCGGAGACCCCACGATCTTGCGGCACCGGGGCGCCCCGTTCGGCGCCACCTGTCGTCCATTCCGGCCTCGATTGGTCTTCCTGCCCTGAGTTTTTGGGTTTGTCAAACCCGCAAAGCCAGCGCATAGCTGTATTCATGTTTCTTCTTGTTTGAAAGGTAAGTGTTGTTATGAAAAAGATTCATAGTTGGATTGACGGGAAGAGTTTTGAGTCGAACTCGGGGCGTAGTGGGAAGGTGTTCAATCCAGCTACGGGAGAAGTTCAGGCTGAAGTTGATTTTCTGTCGGTCGCTGAGATGGATGTGGCAGTTGCTTCGGCGAAGGAGGCATTTCAATCTTGGCGGACGACCGGGCTTAGTAAGCGCACGCAGATTATGTTCGCGTTTCGGGAGATCGTGAATGCCCGGAAAATGGAATTGGCACAAGCGATCTCTTTGGAGCATGGCAAGGTGCCCACTGACGCCCTAGGCGAGTTGAGTCGCGGTTTAGAAAACATCGAATTTGCCTGTGGCATTCCGCAGATGCTCAAGGGTTCCTACTCCGAAGGTGTGTCGACCGGTGTTGATGTGTATTCCATCCGTCAGCCTCTTGGCGTTGTTGCCGGTATCACGCCGTTCAACTTCCCAGCCATGGTGCCGATGTGGATGTTCCCCAACGCCATCATGTGCGGCAACGCCTTTATCCTAAAGCCATCGGAGAAGGACCCGTCAGCCACGTTGTTAATGGCGCAATGGTTGGCCGAAGCCGGTCTTCCCGCTGGCGTTTTTAGCATCGTGAACGGCGACAAGGTGGCGGTTGACCGCATTCTTGACCACCCTGATATCTCGGCAGTGAGCTTTGTCGGTTCGACGCCTATTGCTAAGTACATCTACGAAACCGGAACCAAAAACGGTAAGCGCGTACAGGCACTCGGTGGCGCTAAGAACCACATGATCGTCATGCCCGACGCCGACCTCGACATGGCCGCCGATGCCGCCGTGAGTGCCGCCTACGGTTCGGCAGGGGAGCGTTGTATGGCTATCGCTGCGGTTGTCGCTGTTGGCGGTGTGGGTGATGCGCTGGTGAAAAAGATTGAAGAGCGCTTACCAAATGTGAACGTTGGTCCCGGCACCGATCCCAATGCCGAAATGGGTCCACTCATTACGGGCGAGCATCGCGACAAGGTTGTTTCCTACATTCATTCCGCCCGCGCCCAAGGTGCCGATGTTGTAGTCGACGGCTCGACCTTCCAACCCCCAGCAGGCAATGAGGGTGGCTTTTTCTGCGGAGTGACCCTCGTTGACCACGTAAAGCCCGGCATGGACGTTTACGAGAACGAAGTGTTCGGCCCTGTATTGTCCGTCGTTCGCGTCGATACCTACGAAGATGGCCTTAAGCTCATCAACGACAACGAGTACGGCAACGGAACTGCACTCTTCACCCGCGATGGCGGGTTGGCTCGTGAGTTCCAGCTGAATTGCCTCGTGGGCATGGTTGGAATCAACGTACCGATCCCTGTGCCGGTGGCGTATTACTCCTTTGGTGGGTGGAAGCAGTCCTTGTTTGGTGACCGTCATATGTACGGCCCAGAAGGTGTCGACTTCTTCACGCGTACAAAAGCCATCACATCGCGTTGGCCCGACCCACGCGAATCATCTGTGGACCTAGGGTTCCCGAAGAACCGATAGTCGCTCGTTGTTTGCTGGGCCCTTTCACGAACCCAGTGATTGGGCCCGGTTTTTTGGGATGTACAGAGACTGGAGTTGTTATGGATATTGGTGTTGTGTTGCAGACGAATCCCCCTTCTTCTCGGGTGGTGGATTTGGCGAAGCGGGCTGAGACGTATGGGTTCAGTCACGTGTGGACGTTTGATTCGCACATTCTTTGGCAGGAGCCCTACGTGATCTATAGCCAGATTTTGGCGGAGACTCGCAAGGTGATCGTCGGCCCGATGGTTACGAACCCAGCCACGCGCGACTGGACGGTTACGGCGTCGGTCTACGCCACGCTCAACGAGATGTACGGCAACCGAACTATCTGCGGCATAGGCCGTGGTGATTCGGCAGTGCGGGTTACCAATGGCGCTCCCGTCGGCTTGAAAGAGATGCGCGAATCGATCCACGTGATTCGTGAACTGGGCAACGGGCGCAGCGTTGACTACAAAGGCTCGGCTTTACGATTCCCGTGGGCATCGAAGAGTGAGCTTGAAGTGTGGCTCGCCGCCTATGGCCCCAAGATGTTGGCCATGACCGGTGAAGTGGCCGACGGTTTCATTCTGCAGCTCGCCGACACCGACATCGCCGCGTGGACCATCAAGGCCGTGCGGGAAGCGGCGGAGCGAGTTGGCCGTGATCCAAACGACGTCACCATTTGCATCGCCGCGCCGGCCTACGTCACCGACGGATCCTCCGAACATTTGGCCTACGCCCGAGAACAGTGCCGGTGGTTTGGCGGAATGGTTGGCAATCACGTCGCCGATATCGTTGGACGTTACGGAACTGGGGAAGATGGCGCCAGCCCCGTTCCCCAAGCCCTCACCGATTACATCAAGGACCGCGAAGGCTACGACTACAACGAACACGGCAAAGCCGGAAACTCTCACACCACCTTCGTTCCCGACGAAATCGTTGACCGTTTCTGCATCATCGGCCCGGTGGAGCATCAGATAGCCCGAATTCATGAGCTCGAAGAAATCGGGTGCGACCAGTACGCCGTTTACCTCCAGCACGATGATATGGACGGTACGCTTGCGGCTTACGGCAACAAAGTCATCCCAGCCATCACCGCCGCAGGTCGAGCCAAAGACTGAACTGCTCCTCGGTCTTTCGGTGCTTCGGCTGTCTGGGCTTTCCCGGTCCGCGGTTGTTCAAGCGCTCGCAGTGTTCAGCGAAACCAAGAACACGGCAACCATGACCAACGTGTCGAAAACCTCGAAACCGTGAACCAACTAAGTTGATTGTCCAATGTCGAAGCAAAGTATGCAGAGAACCCAGCAAATCCGGAAATTTGGGCTTGGAGCGCTCGGCGTCGCCTTGTTTGCAGCACTTTGGGAGGGGTATAAGGCGCTCGGGACCGCGGTCAACGGCAAACTGTTCGGAATCAAACTCCCAGCCCGAACCGACGATGCCTCCATGCCCCACCTGTCAACGATTTTGTCGGCCTTTGGGAAGAAGGAAGTAGCTGGTCAAAAGGCCACCGTTTTCGACTCCGTGCTCAGCGGCACGTGGTTCACGTTCCGTTTGGCCATTGTGGGATTCGCCATCGGGGCACTTGTTGGTGTCGGGTTGGCCATTGTTATGCAGCGCTTCAAAATCGTCGAGCGAGCCTGGTTACCGTATGTCGTATTGAGCCAAACCGTTCCGTTGATTGCGCTGGCCCCCTTGATTGTGGCTTGGGGTGGTCGAATCAAAATCGGTGGGTCGGCGATCCAGCCCTGGATGGTGGTCTCTGCCATGGCTGCCTATTTGTCGTTCTTTCCCGTTGCGGTGGGCGCGCTCAAGGGTTTGCAGTCACCGAAACCGCATTCGCTGGAACTGATGGACTCCTACGCAGCGTCATCATTTCAGACGTTGACAAAGCTTCGGTTGCCCAGTGCCATGCCATTTTTGATTCCAGCGCTCAAACTTGGCGCAGCAGCCAGCGTGGTAGGCGCCGTTGTGTCAGAGATTTCGCTCGGCAAGAACGGTGGAATCGGACGATTGATTCTCAACTACTTCCAACAGGCCACGGGCGATCCCTCGCGGGTGTTCACCGCGTTCGCTGGTGCAGCGGCCCTCGGGCTCGTGGTGGCCGGCCTGATTGGACTTTTCGAACGTTACGTTATGCGCAACTATCCCAAGGACCAAACGGCATGATCCGGCAAAACCAAAACTGTGCGATACCGGAGCCGGCCGGAACACTCGTCGGCGTTGTTATCTGTTCACAAACTAACTATTCACGAACTATCTGTTCACGAACTATCTGTTCACGAACTATCTATTCGGAAACTATACGTCCACATATGAATCGAATGAACGTGGCATGAACAACGAAACAGCTTCTTCGGTAACCGTTGACCAAGTGAGCAAGGTTTTCAACTCGGGCAAAGCCAATCAGGTTGATGCCCTGGTTGACGTTTCGCTGACCGTAAAACCTGGCGAATTCGTGTCGCTGATTGGCCCGTCGGGCTGCGGCAAAAGCACCCTGCTACGCCTGATCGCCGACCTCACCCAACCAACCAGCGGCTCCATCACCATCAACGGTAAACCAGCCAAACAAGCCCGCCTCGATCAGGACTACGGGATGGCCTTCCAACAAGCAGGCTTGTTTGATTGGCGCAAAGTAGCCCGCAACGTGGAACTACCCCTGGAGCTTCGGGGTTGGGACAAAGCCAAACGCAAAGCCCGAGCTATGGAAATGCTCGAACTGGTCAAGCTTCCCGATTTTGCCAATCACTATCCTTGGGAGCTTTCCGGGGGCATGCAACAACGTGTCGCCATTGCGAGAGCGCTCGCGATTGATCCACCCCTGCTGCTGATGGACGAACCTTTTGGCGCGCTTGATGAGATGACCCGCGAACATATGCAGGCCGAGCTGACCCGTATCTGTGCGGCCACCGGCAAAACGGTCATTTTCGTTACCCACTCCATTCCCGAAGCCGTCTACCTTTCTGATCGTGTCGTGGTTATGTCGCCCCGGCCCGGCAGGATCGTCAACATCGTGGATGTGAACTTGGGCGATCGAACCGGCCATGAAACCCGTGAACTGGGCGAGTTCTTCACCAAAGTCACTGAGGTCCGCGAAGCCCTTCGTGGGATCGAGCAGGGCCACGCGCACGGAGTGGACGATCGGTGATGGCATCGTTACGTGAAGATCAAAACGTTGAGCGGAAAGGCCGAGCCGTGGGATTGCTAATAAAGGTTCGCCTGACCCAAATCGTCCCGCCGATCGCCTGGGGTGCGTTGTTTTTGTTTGTTTGGGAGCAATTCGTTATCCAACGAAAGATAGGACAATTCCTGCTTCCAGCTCCTTCCGCCATTTGGAAGCAGATCCACGTCAACCGCGCTCAAATCATTCAAACGTCGAAAGCCACCGGCTCCAACGCACTGACTGGGTTGCTCATTGGTGCGGTATTGGCCGTCGTCATTGCGTTTGCAGCGCAACGGTTCTCCGTCGTTGGAGGGTTGCTTGCCCCCATCGCCGCCGCGGTGAATACCATGCCCATCGTCGCTCTGGGACCCGTGTTTTACAACCTGTTTGGCTCAACGTCGGACACGGCACGTCGAGTCGTAGTTGCCCTGGTGGCCTTCTTTCCCATCTTCGTGAACACACTCAAAGGTCTCACCCAGGTTGAACCGGTTCACGAAGAACTTATGCGTTCCTACGCAGCCAGTGGCTCCAAATTCCTCCGCCTGGTGCGAATCCCCAATGCCTTACCGTTTCTGCTGACGGGACTTCGTATTGGTGCCTCGCTTTCCGTCATCGCCGCCGTTGTCGTCGAATACTTCGGTGGTTTACAAAATGGCCTTGGCAATCGTGTTTCCTCCGCCGTAAACAACTCAGCAAACGCGAAAGCTTGGGCGTATATCTGCGGTGCCTGCATCCTCGGCCTTAGCTTTTACGTAAGCGCGCTTATCTTGGAACGTCTCGCCATGCCTTGGCAAGCAAAACGCAAAGCCTCCCAATCATCGTGAAGTCAGTCCGGCTACAACGATAACGACAGCAATGCCAACCACGACGACTTCGATCTTGGCAAACCCCCTCGACCGTCGTCACAACTACCACTTGCGTGTCCGCATCGTCAACGCAACCGCCTTCGACGACGATCGATCTGAGGTCACAATCGCGACTGAAAAAGTACTTTGCGTGTTCGAGTGGGACGATCGTCTTCCGTTTCTGTAAGCGGAACCAAAGCTGGGCTCGCCGCCACCTGCTCTAGACAACACCTACGCATACTTCATGGTGGTAATAAGCGCTTCGATCCGTGATCATCGTCCTCGACGTACGTCATCGATTGTTGACTTGTTCACGGGCGGAGTCTGCACGGCGTTTTAGGACTGGGCGATGCGGGGCAACCAAACCTGGAGTAAGT
>JAYTWN010000448.1:0-22382 GCA_043743435.1 Acidimicrobiia bacterium | reverse complement strand
GGGAAACTCGCCGACGCGCAAATGGTTTGGCGCAGGCATAGGTAAAGGTAAGGAACCATCGCAAGGCCAAGGTATTGCGAGGATCAAGATCTGGTGCCGAATGATTGATTTGCCACTGCGCAAAGAACTCGTCGCGAGTGGGAAGATCCTTTGACCCAACCGGCCTCGTCATAAGTGATCACCCAAAAGACTCGAACAACAACACAAATGTGCACTTAACATTTGGGAATTACCAAAACCACACAAATGTTCTGCACACTTAGCAAGTGACGATGATTTTGCCGAACTTTGCACCACTGCGGAAACGATCGTAAGCATCAGTGACTTGATTGAGCGGATAACTGGCTAACACAGGAACCTGCAAAACCCCGTCGGACAGTAACCGCAAGGAAGCCTTTTCCAACAGCGCAGCCGCAGCAGCCTTTTGTTCCAGCGGACGAGATCGCAGCGTTGAAGCGTGAATCGATCCGCGTTTACCCATCAATGCCAACAGATCAACTTCGCCCTTTCCACCGCCGCCCCCTACGCCAATGATCGAAATTCGTCCACCCGTCGACAGACTGGAAATGTTCATGGCCATATTGCTTGCCCCGATCAGCTCCAACACCACGTCGAAGGGGCCATGATTGGCTACGTCGGCAGGATCGACCGCAACTACCCGACCTGGAGCCAATGCTTCAACCGCACCACGACGCTCGGGATCACGAACCGTCGCCACCACGAACGCACCTGCAACCGCGGCCAACTGCACGGCTGCGACACCCACGCCACCAGCTGCGCCATGGACGCAAATTCGCTCACCGGCAGACAGTTTGCACTGGGTGAAAATTGCGTCGTGTGCGGTGGTGAATGCCTCGGGAAACCCACCGGCCGCCTCCCAGGAAACCGATGTGGGAACCGGCATCACGGTGCGCTCGTGCACGGTGAGCATGGTGGCCAACGCTCCCCCGCCAACCACACCCATCACCCGATCGCCAACGGCAAAACGAAATACATCAGGCCCAATAGCCACCACCTCGCCGGCAAACTCCAAACCCGGAATATCAGCGGGCGACCCGGGAGGCGCCGGATAAAACCCAGCAATTTGCATGAGGTCGGCGTTGTTCAATCCAGCGGCACGAACCGCAACGAGCAATTCGCCGGTACCCGCGACGGGGTCAGGACGTTCTTCAACGGTGAGGGACTTGTTCGAGATAACGGCTGCACGCATCATGCCAACGTAGTGCCCTTGCACCCGAGGAAACGAGGCAAGGCCACGATTCGTTGTGCTTGACCGTGATTGGTAACGCCTCAGCGTTTACTCCCGCGCAGTTCGTTCCCGCGCAGCTGAACCCAGCCCAGAGTTAGTTCCAGCGCACTCGTCCGGCTCCGATCAAGTCTCGTCGCTTGAAGGCTGAAGTTCGTACCAGAAGACCCGTCCGAGGTGCTTCGATCATTTTGTTTCCGCCGATGTAGACGCCGAGGTGATGAATGGGATCGCCGAAGAACAACAGGTCCCCGGGTTCCAAATCAGCCAGGGCGATGCGATCGGTTTGGCCAAACTGGGCTCGGGAGTTGTGGTTCAACTGCACCTCAACAGAACGCCACGCCATCATCGAGAGACCGGAACAATCAAACCCCGTCGCCCCTTCGCCACCCCACACGTACGGCACACCGATTTTGCTTTGCAACCAGGCGACAACTTCGGCGTTTCGAGGATGCACCGCTGGAGCGGGGCCGGTGGGTTCCGCGAAAACGTAGACCTTCGCAATGGTGGTCACGGTTGTTTTGGGAACGCCATCAGTCGAAAGGGAATCGCCATCGCTCGTACTGGGCACGTCAACGGCCGCCGAAACCGCAACACTTTGGTCAAGCACTGGGCGGATCAAAATCGTCGGCAAAATTGTCGCTGTGTTTGCCGGGGCCGAGCTCACCGAGACGCGGGCTGGAGCAGTAGTTGTCTCCGGAGCGTTCGACGTGGTCGGGGTCGAAGCGCTGCTCTTTGGTAACGCGGTGCTCGTCGTCGGGGCAGGAGCTGTTGCAGGAAGAGTTACTACCGGTGGAGATGTTGAAATCCGCACCAGAGTGGCCGAATTCAAGACGGTAGGCGCAGGGGCCAAAGGAATGGGTGGGGCTAGCGAAGTGGCCGGCGCCAACGGGATTGGTGGAGCAAGCGGTTTGGCTGTGGTCGCTATGGCACTGCCAGACGAGGCGACCGGTTTGGCCGTTGTCACCGGAGCGACTAACGACGGACTGTTCGACGGTGACGCTGACGCTGATGGTTTCACTGTGGCAGGCGAGGTGATAACTACCGTGGCAATGGGGACAGTGGCAATGGTGGCGCCAGTGGCAGTTGGACGGACCGAACTGGGTGGAACCGACGCAGAGAGGACCGCCAGCTTGACTGCGGTTTGTCCCGGTGGAACCGAAACGACGGACAGCGAGACCCGAGGCAACGTTGGGACCGGCGCAGTTGGAACGGGAACTGTAAGCGTAGGCGTGATGGGGGCAGGTGTGATGAGGGTAGGTGTGATGGGGGTAGGTGTGATGGGGGCCGGTGTGACGGGAACAGCGATCGAGGGCAACGGGACAGGCTTGGTTGACGGGGCCATGAGGGCCACTGGCAGTGTCGTAGAAACCTGGGGACTTGCAGACGCTTTGCCCCCGACGGGCAAGGCCGTTGCTCGCGTAGCGGTGACGATTACCGGAGCACCCTCCTGCCCAACTCCAACCCGTGGCAGGGCCGGACCGGCACCCGATCCGGCGAGCACCATACCGCCAGCCGTTGTGTTCTCGACAGGAGCAGCGCTTGGTACACCTGGAGTCGGGGAGGGCAATGGAGCGATCGATGCGCCAGCTTGCACGGGAGAAACCGGAGTGATTGGCCTTACCCCCGGCGAGGAGATTGCACCGTTTAGAGCACCGTTTACTGGTGGGAGAAGTCGGGCCTGCGGGGCGGAAGCGGCACTGGCGGGGCTCGCTGCGTTGGTGCTGGGGTTGAGCGCGGCCGAAAGGACGAGACCGCCAGCGCTCGTGATCGAAGCGACCGTGAAGCTAATGAGTTTGACGCGCAGTCTTGCCATAGGAGGCAATTCAACGTGTGAGCTGTGAGCAGCTGACGCTCTTGTCGTGTTGGCTTGGCCAGGATGTTGTGAGGGCTTTACTTTCGTAAACTTGGCACCAGAACCCGAGGCCGAAGTCCTGCGGGCACCCAAGGACTCTGGCGCCTGAGACGACACAGGCGATTGCCTCGGCGCTGTGTTGGGAGTCTTTCTTGGCGGAACCACAAAAGAGTCTTCGGCACCACGGAGCGCCGCAATTACGACATCGGGCCGCCTGAACTAGCGAAGTGGTCCGTACGACCTAACGAAACGAGAACGCTGGAAAAAACCCATTGACGTTCTTCCCAAAAGCGCTCAACAGCGGCCTGCACCGGGCGCAGGTCAGGAATGGCTGCGCCAGAAATCCGGTTCTTCAGCCCTTAGCCGAAGTGCCGACGAACGAGCCAGGATCGCGGGAATCAGGCAAAATTGGGCCAATCCACCGCATCTGGCGGGCCACTTCATCGGTCACGGTCTGCCAAGCATCGGCACTCCAACCCTCCGTAGCCGAAACCACTTTGCCGTCCATGGCGATGTGCACCAAAGCCGGAACGGTTTCGAGGCCTAAGGCCCGGGTGATGGAACGATCGGCATCGGGGAAGGTCAAGATGTTGCGAGCGTGGGGTCCGAGGAACTGTTTGGCCTCATCAGCATTGGCGCCCGAAACCACGAACGCCACACGAACATCGGCTTGTTCGAAGGTTTCCAGAACCCGCACGGCCGTTGGCAGAATCCACGATGACTCGTTCGTGAACGGATCGAGTACGACAAACAGAAGGTGGTATTGCACCAAATACGCCGAAAGAGGTAGTCCTTTCCCAGTCAGCGGGGTGAGTACCAAGTCGCTAGGGGGGTTCGAAGCCACGGCGGAAAAAGGTAGTCGACGGATCCGCCAGAATCGAACCTTGAAGGCCAGTTCTGGGAAGTTTTCTTGTCACTTCCCCTTCTGGCGCTCCAGAACGCACCTTTTCTGATCGAAATCGATGGTGGTTCGCCCGCAGTAGGTGTTCTGGGCTTGTGCGGACGGGCGACGTGAACGGTTCAAATCGGACAAAGAAACCGTGTGGCTACTACGTTGGAGGGGTGCATCCGATTGAACGCCTTCGATACGTGGCCCGATCTAGCGAGGATGCCGGACCATGCCTGCTCGTTCGCGAAGCTGCAGGTGCGTTGGCATCGTTCAGTTCCGATCCTGCTGCGCTAGTCACCGCATGTCGTCGCCTCGTTGACCGTCAACCCCAAGCCGGCCCTATTTGGTGGCTAGCGGCCCGAGTTCTCGGATCACCGGATCCGGCCTTTGAAGCCTGGTCAGCCGCCGATGAGGTTGAATCCGACCAAACACCCATGCTGCTCGTAGAGAACCTTCCTGAAGGCGCCACCGTCGTGGTGTTGGGTTGGCCCGAACTGATCGCCCCTGCATTGGCCAAGCGTGGCGATCTCGACGTGTTGGTGATCGACACCGCCGATCAAGGCCACGGTTTAGCCCGTCGCTTAGATCGCCTCGGAAACAACGCCACCCTGGTCGACGAACGAGGCCTCGGAGCCGCTGTGGGAGCCGCCGATTTGGTACTCATCGAGGCGCAGTCCTTTGGTGGATTCGGCGATAATGCCGGGGCAACTGCCCTTCCAGGTTCCCGAGCTGCCGCCGCTGTCGCGCTCGCTGCGGGCATCGCGGTGTGGACGGTCGTCGGCGTAGGGCGCGTGCTCCCCGGTCGAATGTGGGACGCCTATCTTGGACGCCTCGATGAAAGTGCTGATCCGTGGGACAGCGATTTGGAACTCATCCCGGCCAACCTGTTGGGCATCATTGCCGGGCCGCGGGGTCTACAAACGGTGGCCGAAACCTTGCAACGCGCTGATTGCCCCGTCGCCCCCGAGCTCCTGAAGTCGATTCAATAACTTAACTCGACAATTCATCCAATAACTGATTCAGTAACTCGGGTCATCGCTACGGCCAGGCCAGACGCAGCACTCTCTTCAAGACTAAAACTGCGAACTAAGCGCGCAGAGCTTCAATCGCTTCGGCCATAGCGATGGCCCGCTGAGCATTGGCGACATGCAAATTTTCGATCATCTTGCCGTCAACCGTGGCCACACCTTTCCCCAACGCCAGCGCCTCATCGAAGGCGTCAATCACTCGACGGCTGTAGACAACCTCAGCTTCTGAGGGAGCAAAGGCTGCGTTGGCAGCGTCAAGCTGGCTGGGATGAATCAACGTTTTGCCGTCAAATCCAAACGCTGCACCCTGCGCGCACTCGGCCGCAAAACCGTCGGCATCATCAATGGCGTTGTACACACCGTCAAGAACGGAACGACCGGCTGCTCGCACCGCCGTCACACACGTTGACAGGGCATGCAGGAGGGGTCCCCGACCGGGAATGCTCTGCGCACGTAGTTCTTTGAGAAGATCGTTTGTACCCATAACAAATACGGAGAGACGTTCGCCGGCTTCGGCAATGGCAAATGCATCACGAATGGCAACAGGGGTTTCCAACATGGCCCACAATTTGGTGTGAGCGGGAGCATTGGCCGCCGCCATGGCGTCTTCGATGCGCTTCACGTCGTCAACCGAGTTGACCTTCGGAACCACAATGGCCGCCGGACCAGCTTGTGACGCAGCCCGAATATCGTCGTCATGCCAAAGCGTGCCGAGTCCGTTCACCCGAATGGTTAACTCACGATTTCCATAGCCACCGTTGGCGATAGCGTTACACACGTTGATGCGGGCTTCGGCTTTTGCGTCGGGAGAAACGGCATCTTCCAAATCCAAAATTAGAGAATCCGCAGCCAGACCCTTGGCTTTTTCCAGAGCCCGGGTATTGGCACCAGGCATATAGAGCACCGAGCGGCGCGGGCGAAGCGCTCGTTGATCAGTCATCGCGTCCTCCATAGTGCGTGTTCGCGCAAATAATTGCCACGTGATTTCGTCTGAAATCCGCAGTCGTTCTCGGGGACCAAAAGGAAAACACATGGCAATGAATTGCGCTTCACTGCACTAATTTCCATACCGTTGTGCAAGTTCGGGATCACGTTCACACAACGCTGCAGCCAACTCCACCACAACCTTGCATTGCTTGAACGTAGCATCATCTTGCATTTTGCCTTCGATCATCACCGCGCCCGTTCCGTCACCCATGGCCTCAATGACTCGTCGAGCCCAGAGCACTTCTTCCACCGGGGGCGAAAACACGTTCTTGGCAATAGCAATCTGCGACGGATGTAACGACCATGCACCAACACAACCCAGCAGAAAGGCATTGCGGAACTGATCCTCACAGGCCAACGGATCACCAATGTCCCCAAACGGACCATAGTAGGCATACATACCATTGGCTCGACAGGCATCGACCATACGAGCCACTGTGTAGTGCCATAGGTCCTGCTGGAAAATGTTGCGAACTCCCCCGTCGGCCTTGGCATCTTCGCGGACGAGATAATCCGGATGCCCCCCACCAACTCGTGTGGTCTTCATACGACGGTCCGCCGCCAAATCCGCAGGACCTAACGACAGGCCCTGCATGCGAGGCGAAGCTCCACAGATCTCTTCGACATTGGCCACACCCCGTGCGGTTTCCAACAGTGCATGCACTTGAATGGGTTTGGTAATCCCGGCCTTTGCTTCCAACTGCGCCAACAACCGATCCACGTAATGAATGTCTTCGGCCCCCTCAACTTTGGGGACCATGATCACATCGAGCTGATTCCCAATTTCGGTGACCAACGTGGTGAGATCTTCGAGCACCCAGGGGGAATCCAGTGAGTTCACCCGCGTCCACAATTGCGCGCCGCCCAAGTCGATGGTGCGTGCGGCATTTACCAACCCGTGGCGGGCAGCATCTTTTCGATCCGAGGGAATGGCGTCTTCGAGATTGCCCAGCAACACGTCGACGGTTGGCCCGAGTGCTGCGAGTTTCGACACCATTTTTTCGTTTGACGGATCAAAGAAATGAATCATCCGACTGGGTCGGAACGGAATCTCACGAAGGGGCATAGGGGCGCCTACGGCGAGAGGGCGGAAGAAGTCTTTTGGATTACGCATCGTCTCCAGTTTCGCAGTCCCAGCGCCGTAGAAGCGAACTGAGCTCCACGAACCCGCAGCGGCATAACCGCCACCGATGGATGCTCCACCCAAAAGGCCAACCAACCTGAAGCGGGGTCGGACACGAAAAACGTTCATCGTCGTCGCCATGACAAACCGCTCGCAGACGATCCTGCCCACTTACACGCGCCAAACCGCGGCCAGCGAGTAGGTGACCGCCAGCGATCGTTAGCCGATGAATGGCCGATGGGTCCGCACCGTGGCCATCGAACACCCATCAATCGCCCAGATTTCGCAGCCGACGTGCGGAAAATACCCACTGCTCCGGCCGTAAATCCTCTGTTACGGGGCCGAAGAATTCGGGGCTTCGAGTTATCGCTAACTTTGCAGGATGGACAGTCAGAAAGACCTTGATGTTGCCACCCCTCGTTTGCACACACCACGCGCAATGAGCCGCATTCGGGGGATTCGCAGCAGAACGTTCCAAAGCCGGCCACCAGTTCGCCGGGCCGCTTTGGTCATCACTTCGGGCCTGGTGGCCGCAGGACTGCTCGGTATCTTCCCGATCGACCAAGCCCCAGCCCAAACTTCGATCACTGCGATCAAGATCGACGGAGTGGACGAACTCACCTCGACGCGCACAATGGCGCCCGATTGGGACAGAGTTTTGCGCAACGCGGGATCAGCGCAGTACATCATTATCAACCCGGACAATGGCCCCGAAGCGCTCGACGGGAATGATCCCTTTGCTGGCGGTTACGCCCCGCCAAATCCCAACGTTGAGGACTTCGTCCTACGAGCGAAACGGCTCACCGGTGCCGGTCGAGTACTTGGTTGGCTGCCCGCCGGCGTGGGGGCTGGACGAGCGACGGATTATCGTGACGGTTATGGCACCGATGGCGTCATGCTCGCCGACTATGACTGCGCCGGAGCTGCTTCAGCAACCACGGCCATCAAAGCCGCTTGGCCGGGAGCAGTTGTGGTCACGGCGACTGCTGGTTGCAGCAGCGGAGTTTCGCCGGCATCGATCGTTGGCCCCGCCAGCCTCGGTGCTGGTTCACAAGACCCCTACGGCGGTTATCCCTCTGCCCCCACGCCTAAGCTCGGTATTCCTGCGTACTTCACCGACCCGGTGGCATGGGACCGTCTGTTGACCGGCATCGCCGACGTTGGAGCCGTTGTCGTTGACTGGAGCTCGATCGGCGCCCTGCGCTCCAAGATCCAAGCAGCACGAGCAGGCGGAGCAAAAGTATACGCCTACGTACCAACTGGTTACATCACCAGCAGCGCCGGTCTCGCCAACGCAGCAAGTGCATCCACTCGAATCACAGCTTCCCTAGCTGACCCCGATATCAACGGCGTGTTCCTCGACGAAGTTCGCTCAGGCTACTCAGCGCGCGCCCGCAGCTTTTACGGCGCGTTCTATAACCAAGCCATCGCCGCCGGCAAAGAACTTATCTACAACCCCGGGCAAACCGCAGGGAGTGGATTCCTTTCCATCTCTTCGAAAACTATTAACTATGAAGGCCGATTTGCCACCTATGGAGGATGGCCCGCTAGCGAATGGGCCCGCTCAATCCCAAGCGATCGTATCTGGCAGATCATTCACACCACCAGCGACGCCGACATAGTGGCCGCTGCCAATTTGGCCAAATCCCGTAATGCCGGGCTCGTGTGGATCGCCCCCAACGACCAGTTCACCTCCTTCCCTGACGCCACGTACTACGCAGCGGTTCGCGCCGCAGTTCGTGGAGCCGTCGCCACATCAGGTGCGCCCGTCGTCAGTGGGTCAAGTTCCGGGTCTGGCACCGTTTCGTCGGGCGCATCAGCCACCCCAGCAGCACCCGCTGCGTTGGTATTCGCTACCATCGTTGATGCCACAACTACAACAGCCGCTCCCGTAATCGCGCCAACAGCCGCCCCAGTGATCGCTCCTGCTGCCGGCTCACCATCTGTAACGACCACAGCGCCAACCCTGCCGGTCATCACCACGACAACAGCTCCTCAGGCCACACCGACGACGAAACCGTCGCCGGTGATCACGACCACCAGTGCACCCGCTCCCACGCCAACCCCTGCTCCCGCCGCAACCAGCGAGGCACCCCTTAACGCAGCCTCGCCAGCGAAAACGTCAAAAGCGAAATACCGACTGGTTCGCAAACGCTCGTGCCGAACGGTAAAGGTTCGCCTCCGAAGTGGCAAACTCACAAATCGTCGCCAGTGCCGTTACGTGTACCGCAAAGTGCTGGTTCGCCAAAAGTAGTTCTTTACCGGATTCGCGAAAAGGCCCGGTGGTTCGGCGCAGCATATGGCGTACCACCGGTACTTCTTTCTTGCACTGTCGGCCAAGTTGCGCTGGGATTGCGGCGGCTCAGGATTCTTCAACCCTTGTCTCGGGTCCGGACTCAGGCGCCGCTAACCAGTTTGGCAACAATCTGCGCGCTTAGCGTTACCAGCGGTAGTCCACCACCGGGATGAGACGAGCCGCCAACCAGGTACAAGCCAGGGAGACCCGACTGATTTCTTGGCCGCAAAAAGGCTGCACGCCTACCATTTGATGAGGTTCCGTAAATCGAACCACCCACCGCGCCGGTGCGGCGCTCCAACTCAGCCGGGCTGCGGATTTCGCGGAACGCAATGCGCGAGCGAATGTCAACACCCCGCTGCGCCATTTGGTTCAGAATGGTGTCGGCATACTCATCGGCCAGGCCCGGGGCGTTCCAATCGATTCCAGCGGTTGGATCGTTGGGACTGTGACGGGGCGCGTTCACCAGAATGAACCACGCTTCGCAGCCAACGGGGGCAACGTGTGGATCATCGGGAACGCTCGCATAGATGGTTGGGTTCCTGACCGTTCGCGGCTTCCTGCCAAAGAGATCAGTGAATTCTTCGTCGTAATTCTCCGGGAACAACACCGTATGATGCGCTAACCCTGGCGTTCGGCCCTCCACCGCACAGCACACAACAAACCCACTGAGGCTGGGCTGAGCCGAGCGCAAACCACGAAGCGCTCTCGCTCGAACGGTAGAAACCGTAGATGTTCGCCGCGAGCTGAGTCTGCTCATCCAAGTGGCCACCAACCCTGCCGACGTGTCGTCAGCATCGGTGGACTGAAGAAGATCCGTGTACAGATGATGGGCATCAGCATTGGCGACCACCACATCAGCTTCGACTCTTTCACCGTTCGCTAGCAACACTCCCTTACAGCGATCCCGAGCGGAGGGTGCTCCACTGGTTCCGTCTGTGGCCGGAGCGGTGAGCAACGAACTCACGGTTGTCTCGCATCTCACTATCACGCCAAGTTCGACGCAACGCTTAGCCAGCATTTCGCCGAGACGAACCAACCCGCCCTCGACATACCAACCACCAAAATTTCGTTCCACGAACGGAATAGATGCCAAGGCGGCCGGAGCTTTACGAGGATCAGATCCGGTATAGGTGGCGTAACGATCGATAAAGGACACCAGACGTTCATCAGTGAGGTAACTGCGGGTGAGGCTTCGCATGGTTCGCCACGGAGCGATCGTACGCATATCCGCAATCTTGCGGGCCAAGGGCAAAAGGGAACGTGCACCGTTGAGAGGCCGCTCGAGAAAAGGCCCCCTCGTTGCTTCCCAGATTGCTTCCGCCCGACCAAAGAACGATCGCATTTCGGCCGCGTTGCCGGGACGAAGTTGGTCGAGATTGGCCGCGAAGGTTTCATCGCTGGCCGATGCGTCGAACCAGGTTCCATCGCCGAATCGATAGCGGGCAATCGGATCAAGCCGGCGAAGCGTGATGTCCGCATCGAAATCCGCTCCGATAGCCGCCCACAAATCGCGGTACACCTCGGGCAGCGTGACAATTGAAGGGCCGGTGTCGAATCGGTAACCATCTCGTTCAAACAAACCAAGTTTTCCACCGACCCGTTCGGCTTGTTCAAACACCACAACATCGAACTCTTGGGACTGAAGCCTCGCCGCAACGGCAAGACCTCCAAATCCCGCACCGATTACCACTGCTCGTTTACGAGGCGCTCCACTCATAAGGAACGACCTTTCCACGTGATGGCACCACGGCGGTGCTTGCGCCAACTGCGCACAATGAGCCACGCCAGGATGGCGATTGAGATCGGATGAAAGATTGCGTCACGCACGGAACCTCCCGTCGTTCGAGCGGTAACCATGCGGCCAAACACTCCCGCCACGTATCCCCCAAGGCCCACGCCCAGAAGCTGACCGTTTGCAAGCACCACTCCAGCGACCGTCTCGAACACTGGTAAGAGGTAAAGGCCACCGAACAGCGCAATCATGGCCGCCGCGCCGAAGGGAGAACCCGTGGCCGACCAAAGGTTCTTGGTGTAGCCGTCACGCAGCGCAGGCCAACCGTCGTACATGCGACACGTCGCCAAGGTTGAGCCTTCTGCGACGGTGGCACGAAAACCCGCACGCTTGAGCGACCGGGCCAGGGCAACGTCGTCGAGCACCTCGCCTGCTACCGATGAAAATCCACCGATGCTTCGTAACGCTTTGGTGTCGAGCATCATGAATTGGCCATTCGCTGCCGTAAGCGAAGGAGCTTTGGATCGTTCCGCTAAGCGCAGGGGAAGAAACGTTAACCACAGCCATTGCAGCAAGGGCTGAGTCAAACGTTCAGCCCACGATCCAACCAGTTGTTTCGGATACGGAGATACCAAAGACAAACTATGCTCACATAGTATGTGTGTGCTGGCCACGAGCGCATCGGGACCGAGGCGAACATCAGCGTCCACGAACACCACCACCGACGTTTCGACCATCTCCAAGAGCCGCTCACACGCCCGGGCCTTGCCGATCCAGCCGCTGGGCACAACGGCATTACCCCCATCGATGACCCGTATTCGAGCGTCGATTTTTGCCAGCGCAGATGCCATCGCACCCGTGGTATCGGTGGAGCCATCGTCAAACACGATTACTCGCAGATCGGCAACGCCACGGTTTGCCAGCACCGCTTGCAGACACGCTTCGATGTTGCTTGCTTCATTGCGGGCCGGGATGCACACCGTAAGCCCTTCACCCGACACCTCGTCGTTGTGACTGGAATGGCTGGAAACGGAGGGGCGTCTGACCAACATCGCGTTGACACAACTATGCATACTGAGGAAAAGGGATCCGACCGCAGCTCCACTCAACAGAACCAGGGGCGCCGTCATGGATTAGGCCTCTGCGTAGCTAGAGGTGGCACGTTCTGATCTGGCGGGCCCCGTCTCCGCTTCGCTTCGAGTCCCATCAGTGGGTCCTTTTCCAACCGGCAAGCCGGATCGGGAACCCCGCAACCACAATCCAAGCGACCGCGGTGGTGGCCAACCCACCAACAAGTGCCACCCGAGGCCGACAGAAAAACACCAAGTGCCCAAAGATTTCCGAGAACCATACCCAGCCCAGCAGCAACCAGATCAACCCATCCGCACCGGGCGAAACCGGACCGCCAGGAACCAGTCGATCCAACAAACCCACCATAAGCACGCCTACAAAGAACCATCCGACGGAATTGACCAGCGGGATACCATGAAGCCGCGGCCCCGGTGTTGCCAACCATCGCCAATGCCCGGCACCAACCATTTGTGGATCCAAAAACAAATCCCAAGAAGTGAACACAAGCGAACCAGTGACCGCGGTGGCCAAAGGCTGTCGCCACTCGCCAACAAGGCCAGACCTGGCGCTCGCTCGTCTACCCGCGAGCAACGCTGGCCAACCCATCATGGCCCAGGCCAATGGCACAACCATAGGTACACCTAGTACTTTCGGGCCGAGGGTGCTCCCGTAGCGGTAGTTCCCAAACGGCCAACCAGTCCGCCAACCAATGGCCTCAGCAACCAATCCCCCACCAACACAAACTGCTACCAGTACAACTCCGCATGACCATCCACGGGTCGATATGCAATGGGCCAACGACGCGCAAAAGAACACCACCACCGAGGCGACAGTCACAGCGTGTCTGGTCGAACCTTGGGTTAATGGATACCCGATTTGCAGGGCAACATTGAGCCCGGCCAACCCCATTGCCGCTAACAGCAAACGTCGATTCGTCGGCACGGCTTGCAGCGTGAGGCTCAAGAAGTTACCCCAGAGATTTGGCCCTGTTCGCTCAGTAACGAATAGCGGGAGAACAATTCCTCCGCGTACCAATCGGCGCTCGCCGTTCGTTGGATCACTGATCGGTGGGCTTCGCCTTTGTAGGCGAACGCGGCGATAGCCTCGGTTGATTCCCACACCGAGAACGTCGCCTGCAAACCAATCGGCGCTTCACCAATACCCACTGAAAACCTCAAGCCCCTAGCCGATTGCATTGCCTTGGCCACCGGAGGAATGGCCCGAGCAAATGACCGCCATTGACTGGGTTTCACCCGAGCCCGAGTAAGCACAGCAATCGGCGAACCCGCTACTCCTGCTGGTCCAGCGGCCCCTGCCTCTCGTGAAGAAGATCCTTCCGCAGCTAACGCTGAGGCATCGTTGAACTGCAACCCGGCGAAGGGGTCACGCTTGGCCCAATGGCCCTTGGATCGCAGGGGCAGCAGAGTTGCTGACCATCGTTCGTCACTGCGACTGGCCCAGGCCTTTGCCACTGGACTTGATTCAGCGAACCGGGCGTGGGCTTCGCTCGATTCCCAGACACCAAAAAACCCCCACACGGTGGGATCGGCATCGCGAAGGGCAAACGTTTCGCTACTCCCCGTCCCCAGAAGTTTCCAGAACCGAAGACCTCCAGTACCAGCCAGACTTCGACGATCCAGGGCCATATGCGCTACCGACCTCGCAATACCGAAGCCGTGCACACGGTGCAGGTGAAGCGAAGCAATCATCTCCAATACGCTAAACCGAGACCACCGCTTACCGGCACCATCACGACAACATCGCCGCAACATCACCGCAGCATCGCCACAGCATCGCCACAATCGATCCACCGATACGACTTCCGCACCCGGCCGATCGAGCCGACACGTCGAATTGGCATCGGCAACACAACAGAGCAAGCTCTACACCAAGCATTCATACAAGCGAGTATCGGCTGCCAGCACGAGAAAATGCCAACAGGGCCACCACGAGGGACAGTTCATATGAAAATTCGGATCGGTTATGGCCTAGGCATTTCAGGGATGGCCGGAATTGGCGCCGACTACGGGCGGTTCATTGATGACCTTGAACGGCTCGGGTTCGATTCGGTCTGGTTCAGCGAACGAATCAACGGTGATGCTCCCGACCCCTGTTCCGCCATGGCCTTTGCTGCGGGTCGCACCAAGAAACTCAAAATTGGCATGAGCGTGATGGTGCTCCCCGGACGAAATCCGGTGCTCGTGGCCAAAGAACTGGCCTCTATCGACATGCTTTCGGGCGGTCGGCTTCTCCCGGCATTTGGCCTTGGCGTAGCCGATTCCCTCGAACAACAAGGTTTTGGGGTGGCTCGGGAAGATCGGGCGCCGATGTTCAACGAGTCATTGGGCCTGATTCGTCGACTGTGGACCGAAGATGAGGTCACCCACCACGGACGGTTCTATTCCTGCGCCAACATCACCGTTCGGCCTCGCCCAGTACAGTCACCTCCGGAAGTTTGGCTCGGGGGGATCGCCCTCAGTGAACTTCGACGTGTGGGACGCCTGGCCGATGGTTGGCTACCGAGTTTCGTGACCCCCGAGGAAGCGTCGGCCGCAAAGCTGGTGGTAGAGGAAGCCGCACAGGAAGCTGAGCGACACATCGACCCTGAGCATTATGGAGTGCTCGTTCTGTACTCGTCGGGAAAGCCTCCGCCGAAAGAGTTGGTAAGTCGGCTTCAGAAACGTCGACCGGATGTTGATTTGTCCGCCATCTTGCCTGTTGGGCTCACACAAACAAAAGAGCTGCTCGAACGATTTGTTGACGCGGGTTTCTCCAAGTTCGTGTTGCTTCCAACCGAAGCAAACGCTGAGATGACGGCAGAGTTGGAAGCCGTGGCCAGCGAAATTCTGCCCATGGAAAACTAGAAGGCACTATCTATATACACGTACTAATCCGTACTAATCCGTACTAACACCTACTAACCCTTACTTACACGGAGCGGGCTACGCGATTCCCGTTGACGACTGCACCACCACACGCAGTTTCATGCCGCCTTTGTAGTGCGCTGGCAAATGACAGCCGATGAAGGTGACTCCCGCTTTAGGGAACGTCCATTTCAGGTCTTTGCTTTTCCCGGCCTTCACCGATACGTAACCCTTGAGTTGGCTGCTGTGATCCATCTCCATGCCTGCCATGGCTTGCATTTCCTTCTCATGGGCCTCCTGGGCCTTGGCGTCGCCAATGAGCGCTTCATGATCGATGGTGGCTTTGTTGACGAATCGCAGGATGACGGGCTTTCCCGCTGGAACGTTGATCACGGCTGGGCTGTATTTGACCGGACCCATGGTGATGGTCACGGTGGTTGGCTTCTCCGCCGACTTGGCCGCAAAGACCGGGTGGCCGGCCGCCAATGCCGTCGATTGGCCGAATCCGCAAACCCCCAACAGCACTACAGGGACCATCAACGCCATCGAGCGGATCAGGCCTGGTGACGAGATTGGTCGGACGGAGCGGCCGGAAACGGTTGACGTATTCACGATTCCCATTCTGCCAGCCCGCAGCAACTAACCAGGTTAGGGCCGCTCAGGCGCTCCACAGCGTTCGGCTCGGTCCTGCGCTGTGATCTTGCGGGCTGCCTGCCCGAGAACACCACACAAAGCCTCCGATGTGCCCGCAGGGACGGAAGCTGACAAACTCGTTGGAATATGTCGAGTTTTCCTACCGTTGATTTCAATCTTGCCGAAGTTCATGAGGCCATCGCTGCTGCGATTGGCGATCGACCCTGCATTGTGTGGCGGGAGCAAACATGGACATGGCGACAAACGACGGAACGCACCCGCCGCTTAGCTAACTACCTAATTTCCCAAGGCATCGCCAACCCGGTACAGCGCGAATTCCTTGACGGACATGAAGCTGGTCAAGACACCGTCGGCATTTATCTCCACAACGGCAATGAGTACCTCGAAGCCATGTTGGGCGCCTACAAAAGCCGCACCGCCCCGTTCAACGTCAACTACCGCTACGTGGCCGAAGAACTTCGCTACCTGCTCAACGATGCCAATTGCAAAGTGCTGATTTACCACGCAGCATTCGCTCCAACCCTGGCCGAAGTTCTGCCCGAGCTCCCTAATCTGACCGTGCTGCTCCAAGTGGCCGACGACTCCGGAAACGCCCTGTTGCCCGGCGCTGTTGACTACGAGCAGGCCCTCGCAGCATCTTCTGCTGAACGTCCGGAATTTCAAGTCATGGGTGGCGCATGGTCCCCTGATGACCTCTATGTGCTGTACACCGGCGGCACGACGGGGATGCCCAAGGGTGTGTTGTGGCGCCAGGGTGATGCTGCCCCCGCGGCCCTCGGGCTGAACAACGGCCCGGCGGAATGGACAACGCTGCAAGCTATCGTCGACAACGCTGTAGCGGCGACTCCACTTGTGACCCTGCCTTCGGCCCCCTTTATGCACGGCGCGGGGCAATGGATTGCCTTCCGAAGCTGGCATACCGGCGGTGCCGTGGTGATCCAGAGCGAAGTGAAACGGCTCGACCCAGCTGAGATTATGGCCACTATTGTGCGCGAATCGGTCAGCTTTTTTCAGATCGTGGGCGATGCGTTTGGTCGGCCACTCATCGACGAAATCGAACGAGCCTCAGCTGCAGGCGCCCCGTATGATTTGTCCAAGTTAGGCATCGTTCTTTCCGGTGGAGCAGCCCTCAGCGCCGGGTTAAAGCAACGGTTCTTGGCCGCGGTTCCCCACGTTATCCTCGTTGACGGGATTGGCTCATCCGAAGCTGGCGGACAAATGCAAAACGTTTCGGCCGGAGCACCTGATGGCGCCTCGACAGGAACTTTCGTATGCGCGCCGAACAATCATGTGTTATCCGAAGCCCTCGACGGTGAGCTGCAACCAGGTCATGAAGGTTTGGGTTGGCTGGCCAAGAGCGGCCGCCTACCGCTGGGTTACCTGGGCGACGCCACCAAGACCGCCAAAACGTTCCCAACTATTGCCAAGGTGCGGTACTCCGTCCCTGGCGATCGAGCACGCCTGCTACCGGGTTCCGACGCCACCTTTGGCCTACCCCTGGTGGAACTGCACGGGCGCGATTCGGTGACCATCAACTCCGGTGGCGAGAAAATCTTTGCCGAAGAAGTTGAAGCCGCCATCGTCGCCCACCCCGAAGTGTACGACTGTGTGGTCACCGGAAGGCCCAGTGAGCGTTGGGGCAACGAGGTCGTAGCGATTGTGCAGCGAGCCGAAGGAAGCACCGTTACCGACGATGAACTTCTGCTTGAGGCCACCAAACACGTGGCCCGTTACAAGCTGCCCAAGGCCTTTGTTTATGTTGAGAAAGTGCTTCGTTCACCATCGGGTAAGGCTGACTACCGCTGGGCCAAAGAACAGGCTGCGAGCCTGTAGCTGCAGGGAGAAGTTGCAGGGAGCAGGATGGTCTTCAACTGATGGCCTTTACTTGCTGGCGTCGACCGGTGGGCCCTTGAGCAGTGCCGCTGACCATTGCGCCAGGGCGTCGATCATGATGGGTTTTTGCTCGGCATCGGGCAAATCCCCATTAGCGGCGATCCACTCAAGCTTCGCTCCACCGTCGACCTCGACGTAGCGACAATTGAGTGCCTCATGTGCCGTTCCGTATTCGAGATCGGCTCGTCCGGCAATATCGCGATTACCGAAACGGATATCTGAATAGTTTGCGCGCAGATATTCAGTGCGTTGAAACTTCAGCTGTCGACGAATCCGTTGTACCGTGACGTTATCGCCCGATACCGCGGCGGTGGCGACGAAACGCATGCCATCGCTCGTGGGGGTCCACGATTGGACTACCTGTGCCCTGTCGAAAATCACTGCGGTGTCCACGATGCGTTGTTTGCGTTTGAGGTCGTTGTTGTGCGCAGACCAGGTGTTGCCACCAATAACTACGGCCATCAGCAGTCCGAGACCGACGATGAACGGTGTACCGCGAACCATTCGTGTTTTCTGCACCGGACGTTCAGCCGCACTGGGTTTGGGTTGAGATTCAGTTTGAAGTTCGGGTTGGGGTTGGTCCAACTTGGGGAGATCAGCCATAAGAACGACCGGCTAGGAGACGCCAGCCGGAACGGCAGGAACAACGACAGTAGGCACAGCAGCTTTTACGGCATGTCCGCCAAAAGAGTTTCGCAACGCCGACAACACACGAAGGCCATAAGCGTTGGCATCGCGGCTTGCGAAGCGCGCATACAAAGCAGCAGTGATGGCGTAGGCAGGGGCACCGAACTCAACCGCAGCATCCACAGTCCAGCGTCCTTCACCGGAATCGTCAACGTAGGCCGTCAGCGACGAAAGCCCCGGATCTTTGATGAGGAAATCAGCGAGAAGCTCAAGCAGCCAGGATCGGACAACCGAACCTTGGCCCCACACGCTGGTGAGTTTGGTCTGGTCGACGTTGAACGGGCTTTTCTCGATAATTTCGAGACCTTCACCGTAGGCCTGCATCATGGCGTACTCAATCCCGTTATGGACCATCTTGACGAAGTGTCCAGCGCCGGGCTTATCGTCGACATGGAACTGGCCATCGGGCGGTGCAAGTGTGGCAAAAATGGGCTCGCAGTGGTCATAGGCGGCCTTCGCTCCGCCGATCATGAGGCAGTAACCGTTGGCCAAACCCCAAACGCCACCCGACGTTCCGCTGTCCAGCAGAGTGATGCCTTTTTCAGCTAACTGAGCTGCTCGGGCTTGGGTTTGTTTATAGTTTGAATTGCCTCCGTCAATCACAATGTCACCCGACGAAAGGATGGTTTCAAGGCTGTCAACTGTTGACTGTGTTGGTGTGCCCGCTGGCACCATGATCCAAACAATTCGTGGTGTTGGAAGCGCGGTCGCAAGTTCCTCAAGCGAACCAACTCCAGTAGCGCCCTTTCCGACTGAGGCGGCCACCGCTTCTGGACTCCGATCGAACGCCACCACACGGTGACCTCCCCGGAGAAGCCGCTCCGCCATGTTGGCGCCCATTTTTCCCAAGCCGATCATTGCAATGTCCATGAGAACAGTCTGACGCAAACCGGTTGGCTGGTTGTCTAGATCCCGAGGACAAATCTTTCCGTCTTCTCCAAATGGACCTGGCCCACCAAGGCAATTCTGATCAACCACACTACGTACCGTGATATTTCACGATTGTTCAGCACGCACAGAAGTAAGCGCATGATTTCTTAAACCTTGTTGGGCGCGATGCCGATAAGCAACAGGTGGCAAACAATCTTCTCCTCGAACCGACCGCCAATACTTCAATGACCCCCCAAGATTTGTCCCAAACCCCCCTAAGTGCCGAATCTAAGGTTGGCGAAATGCAAGAAACCCCACCATCTGGCTACTTTGGCGACACCAGCGACCTTGCGTCGCTGGTCGAAGCCACGAGCTACGCCACGCTGCTTTGCGATGTCGCTGGACGTATTGTGCAAGTGAGCGGAACCCCCGAACTGGTCTTCGGCTTCGACCGCAACACACTTTCCAACCAATCAGTTCTTGGAGCCATTCCGGCCGACGCCCAACCAGCATTCATCGCTGCCTTTAATGCCTGCTTGGGTGGCCACACACCCGCAGCCCTTCAGTACTCAAAACCTGCGCCTTGGGGCGGGACTCTGCTGCTCGATCTTTCCCTGGATCCCCTCGTTGAAGCTGGTGCGGTTGTGGGCGTGCAGCTTCGCGGCGTAGAACAATCGCTCGTTACCTTGATTAACGCCGTGTTTGCTGGTGATTTCGACACCGCCTCTGATTGTGCGAGCGATGCGCCCGTATGTGTGTACTTCCTTGATGGCAGTGGACAATGCACCTCAATGAACGGACGTTGGACACTGCTTTCGGGGCAAAACGCCGACGACGCTCTCGGTGTTGGATTCCTGTCGCGAGTGCCCGAGGAAACCCAGGCCCGTTTCCGTTCAGTCGCCGCTGCCGCTCATGCTCAACGTTCAGGTTGGCGGTTGCAGTTTCCTGTCATCACCGCCGGTCAAACCCTTTGGCAGGTGGACACGGCAAGTGCCTCTGTTGGTCGTCCTGATGGCTCCATTCTTGGCTACGTAGGCGTGATCACTCCGTTTAGTACTGCTCTGGCAGCCGCTTTGGCTGGTCCCGTCACCTCGACGGAGACCCCGAAACCACCAGATGTGGTTTCATCCGTTTCAGAAGCTCAGACTGCACAGGTTCCGGAATTCACTCAGGGTGCGGTGGCCGACGCCCCACAACCGTTGAGTCCCCAATCGGGGGCCACCCCGCAACACGTTCTAGTTCCGCACGATATCTCGACGTTGGAATCCGGTACCACCGCCGATCGCCCATGGACGGCACCAGCGATCAAGGAGGGTTTCACCGACCCGTCGTTGCTTGCGACGCCTCAAAGGTCCGAAATTGATCTCGAGGTACCGTCGGCGAGTGCAACCCCTGGAGTCGACAAGGTCACCGGCTTGAGCAACCGTCTGTTGTTCGCTCAAGGTGTTTCTTCAACAGTGGGCCGCATGCAAGCGGACGCACTGACCGTTTCGGTCTCGTTCATCGATCTCCATGGGCTGGAAACCATTCGTAAAAGTTACGGTGCCAGGTCTACCAACGATTACCTGTTTCTTTTGGCCCGACGGCTCGAATCCACTATTCGTAGTATCGAATCGTGTGGCCGCATCGACGGTGACGTACTTGGTGTGCTGAGTGTGAACTGGCTCTTTGCCGAAGACCTCCCAATCGTGGCTCAGCGACTTCTTAATCGTCTTCAGGAGCCCTTGGCAGGCAAAGACGGTGGTGAACTTGTCGTGAATATGGACCTTGGCATGGCGGTCGCGCGTCCTGGAGAGCATGTGAACGATGTGTTTGCTCGTGCGTGGGAAAGCTTGCAACGCTCAAAGGCTGATCCAGATAACAAGTGGCAGATCGACTACGGCGTGTAACACGGGGAATCGCTTAGACAGTTCTTCATTTCGAGGCTTTTGAATGTGGAGACGTCGTTTTTGCCTTGTTCGCGTTTGTTGGCTTCGAGGTCATCGATTTTACGTTTAACACCGCTTTCTTGGGCGCTGCCTTCTTGGGCGCTGCCTTCTTAGAAGCTGCGGCCTTGCTTGACACGTTTGCTTTTTGTCCTGCAACCTTTTTCGCCGTGGGTCTTAGCTTGCTCGACCTAGACGATTCCTGTGCTGGCGCTGCCGAAACTAAAGGTCGAGAACCTTCTGTTAACGATCCTGGGACAAGTCGTGCTGCTGCGCTGGTGAGGCGCTCAAGACCGGGAAACAGTTGAGCAACCGCACCGAAACCACCGAGTGACCCAAGTTTTCTGGGCAGTTCGGCGAACACGTCAACCACCGTCGCTACTTGAGAACGGAGGGCGTCAAGGTTGTCGGGAAGTTGGTTGACCGAAAGCCGTTCGAAGGTACTTACGGCTTGTTCGAGACCGGGGAGCAAACGATCGATCGGCCCTTCGACAATCTCAGCGACTCGCAATACCCGATTCGCCGCTTTCTCCAATTCAGGCGTGAGCAAACGAAGCGGGACTTCGAGGTCGGTGACCAAACGGTCAACTCTCGAAGCAAGGAGTTCTAGTGCTGCGGCCGCCCGTTGGAGTGAAGCAATGGTGTCCAGCAGACCGCTGATGGCTTTACGCCCGTTGTCGGCCAGTCCTCGAACCCCGTTCATCATGGTGGCGGGGCCTGCGAGCAGGTTGAACAAATCGAAGTCGGGACGGTCGTCATCAGCCATCGGCGAACCGTAGCCGCTAACTACCGCCCGTGCGAGCAATCTCGTCGCAAACCGCGCTAACGCGGTACAGGGGCACCCAAGGTGGCTGATCGCAGCGCAGATCGGGCAATGTCGTAGGTGCTAGCGATAAAGTAGGTGGCCCAGGCCAAGATTCCTAGGAACTTCGGCCCGTCTTCCAATAAAGCTGCTTGATCAGAAATCGATCCGCGTCCAAGGGTGTCGGCAACGACGGAGAGGGCGTTGGCACAGAAGGCACCAGCTAAAAGGACCCAACGTGTACGAAGGATATCGCTGCGGTATATCCAAAACCAGGCGGCCACCGGGGCGAGGACTAGGGCTAGCCCGAAGGGTTTTCCCACTGGACCCAAGGCCCAAAACATCGAATGCACACCGATGAGATCGTCGGTCAGGAGAACCATCGACGCCAGGGCGCCACGGAACAAAAACCGTGCGGCGCTTGTCCTCCCGGTATGTCGGGCAATCCAGGCGGCCC
>JAYTWN010000447.1:0-4881 GCA_043743435.1 Acidimicrobiia bacterium | reverse complement strand
AGAACGTGACGATGTGTTGTTGATCGACGCCTCGATTCTCAACCCACCGCAAGTCTTCGAAGCCTCCGGCCACCTGGCCAACTTTACCGATCCCCTCGTCGACTGCAAAAACTGCAAAGCCCGTCACCGCCTCGACCAGTTAGCAGACGAAAACACCTGCCCCTCGTGCGGCAAAAGCGGAACCTTTACCGAAGCCCGCGCCTTCAACTTGATGTTCAAAACCAACGCCGGGCCCGTTGAGGACTCCGGCGCGGTTGCCTACCTGCGTCCAGAAACTGCACAAGGTATGTTCACGAACTTTGGCAACGTACTCACCACGAGCCGCAAAAAGCCCCCCTTTGGTATTGCCCAAGTGGGCAAAAGCTTCCGGAACGAAATCACTCCCGGCAACTTTGTGTTTCGCACCCGTGAGTTCGAGCAGATGGAAATGGAGTTTTTTGTTCCACCGGCTGAAGCTGAGCAGTGGTACGTCTACTGGATCGAACAACGCTACAACTGGTATGTGAACCTAGGAATTCCTACTGATCAGTTGCGAATCCGTCCACACGATGCCGACGAGCTGAGCCATTATTCGTCGGGAACTTCCGATGTGGAGTTCACGTTCCCATGGGGTTGGGGTGAATTGGAAGGTGTCGCGAACCGTGGAGATTTTGACCTCACGCAGCACTCAAATGCATCGGGTGAAAAGCTGGATTATTTCGATCAAACCACCGGTGAGCGTTACCGTCCGCACGTCATCGAACCAGCTGCAGGCGCCACCCGTACCATGATGGCCTTTCTCCTCGCTGCCTACGATGAAGAAGAAGTTAACGGCGATGTGCGCACCGTTCTGCACCTGCACCCGCGCATCGCTCCGTACAAAGTTGCTGTACTGCCGCTGTCGAAAAAGCCGGAACTCTCCGAAGTTTCTCGCCGCGTCCTCAAGTCGTTGCAACCACATTTCATGTGCGATTACGACGACACGCAGAATATCGGCAAGCGTTACCGTCGCCAAGATGAAGTAGGCACCCCGTACTGCATCACCGTCGACTTTGAATCCTTGGTAGACAGTGCCGTGACGGTACGAGAGCGCGATTCGATGACCCAAGAACGCATTGCTATTGCCGACCTGGTGACGTACCTGCATCCTCGTATCGCTTTGTAGCGTGTCGCCATACCTACAACGTCGACAAGAAGAACCTCTAAGCCTGCTTAGGAACTCAGCATCGGCGCTATTGGGTGTCTCGGTGGACAATGGATAACGAAGTGGTGAATACTCACAGCTGGGTTACACGCAAGGTTTCCCGACGGACCTCAGGAGCCTGAGGCTGGACGACAGGAGTGCTGTGAAATCAAAAGACGTTTTGTTGGAACATCTGGGTGCGATCCCGCTGTTTGGTGCCTGTACCGATAAGCAACTTAAACAAGTACGTGGACTTCTGAACGAGGTGAATGTTCCTGCGGGCAAAGTTCTGGTGAAAGAGGGAGGCACCGGATACGAGTGTTTCATCATCGTGAGCGGCCATGTCGAAGTGTCCATCGGCGATGAGGTAATTAGTCGCTTTGCTGAAGGGGAGTACTTCGGCGAGTTAGCGCTTCTTGACAGGCGCCCACGTTCGGCAACCGTGACCGCCACTACCGATTGCACCGTGATGGTTCTCACTCAGCGTGAGTTCGCCAAGGCTCTCGACACAATCCCCGGATTGTCCGCCAAGGTTTTGGAGAATTTAGCCATCCGTTTGCGTGAATCCAACCGTCGGTCACTTGAGCACTAATCCGGGGAAGCAGGAGCACTATTCCCGGAAGCGAGAGTCCGGAGTCGGGACAAATGTTGAGGAGTCATCACGTAGTGTTTTCCTCTTGTTTCGCAACGTAATCACTACGTCATGATTTCGCGAACACGCACCACTGGTGGAGAGAACAGGCTCTAGCGGCGAGTAACGATGTCGTAACCCCGCAAAGTGGTCTCGGTCAGACGTTGCGCACACAGTGCAGAAGAAACTGTTTTCTGGTTGCGGGCGCGCCTCGTTGAAGGTCTGTGCCCGCTATCCTTTCGTGCGCCATGGTTACTAATCCGATCAATCTGACTTACGCATTCGACCACAAGCACAAAGTTGCTCCGATGAAGCTCAAGGACCTTCTCGGTGGCAAAGGTGCGAACCTTGCGGAGATGACTTCGGTCCTCAAGCTTCCGGTTCCCCCAGGCTTCACGATCTCCACCGACGCGTGCCGCACCTACATGGTGTCGGGCTGGGCGAAGGGTCTCGATGCCGAGATGGCCGCGCAGGTTGCCAAAATCGAAAAGCAAATGGGGGCCAAGCTGGGCGATCCAAAGAATCCCTTGCTGGTTTCGGTTCGTTCCGGCGCCAAGTTCTCCATGCCCGGCATGATGGACACCGTTTTGAACCTCGGCCTCAACGACAAAACCGTCGTTGGCTTGGCCAAGCTGTTTGGTGACGAGCGCTTCGCATATGACTCCTACCGTCGCTTTCTGTCCATGTACGGACGCATTGTTCTTGGCGTCGATGGATCACTGTTTGAACACGCATACGAAGCGGCCAAGAAGAAGGCCAAAGTTGCCAACGATGCTGCCATCCCAGGCGACGTGCTCAAGGCACTGTGTGAGGACTACAAAGCCATCGTTAAGAAGGCCACCAAAGCTGATTTCCCACAAGACCCCAAGGTGCAACTTAAGGGTGCCGTTGAGGCAGTATTCAAGAGTTGGAACGGTGCCCGCGCCATTGCCTACCGTGTTCGCGAGCGCATCGCTCATGACCTTGGTACCGCAGTAAACGTGCAGACCATGGTGTTTGGTAACCGCAACGACAACTCCGGTACCGGGGTGGGATTCACTCGTAACGCCTCAACCGGAGACAATGTTCCTTACGGTGACTACCTCACCAACGCCCAGGGCGAAGACGTGGTTGCCGGTATTCGTAATACCGAGACTCTCGATGATCTCAAGGCCACGTTCCCGAAATCACATGCGGAGCTGATGGTAATTTTCGATCGTCTCGAAGCCCATTACCAAGACATGTGTGACACCGAGTTCACTATCGAAGAGGGCAAACTTTGGATGCTCCAAACCCGCGTTGGCAAGCGAACCGGTGCGGCAACTCTGAAGATGGCTGTCGACATGGCCACCAAGCCATCGGGCAAAACCAAGTGGAAGATTTCCAAAGAAGAAGCCATCATGCGCGTTGGCGCCGATGCGCTTGATCAGGTGCTCCACCCACAGTTTGCTACCAAGGGCAAGGTCTTGGCCAAGGGCCTCGGCGCATCACCTGGAGCTGCTGTTGGCAAGGTGTACTTCACGGCAGATGACTGCGTAAACGCGGTTGATGCTGGCGAGAAGGTCATCCTGGTTCGCAACGAAACCAGCCCAGAAGACGTACACGGCATGATGGTCGCCGAAGGCATCCTCACCTCCCGTGGCGGGCTTGTAAGCCACGCCGCCGTAGTTGCCCGTGGTTGGGGCACCCCAGCCGTAGTCGGCGCCGAGATGGTAAAAATCACCAACGATGCTCAGTTTGAAGTTGCGGGCGTAATTGTCAAAAAGGGCGACGTCATCTCCCTCGACGGCGCTACGGGCGAAGTAATGGTTGGCGCGCTGGAGCTTGCTGCTTCGAAGCCACCAGCAGAATTTGACATTATTTTGGGCTGGGCCGACGTTATCCGAAAGGGTACCAAGAAGGTACGTGGGCTTAAGGTTCGCGCGAATGCCGACAATGGCCCTGATGCGAAGAACGCTGTTGGATTCGGTGCCGAAGGTATTGGTCTTTGCCGCACCGAGCACATGTTCCTAGCCGAGGATCGTTTGCCGATCGTTCGCGAAATGATTTTGGCCGAGAATCCAAAAGAAGAAGCAAAGGCTCTGGAGAAGCTTCGCAAAGCACAAAAGGCCGACTTCGAAGACATCCTCCGCGAAATGGACGGCCTGCCCGTCACCGTTCGTTTGCTTGATCCTCCGCTGCACGAGTTCCTTCCTTCGACCGAAGAGCTCAAGATCAAAAAGGCCACCGTTGGTCTTGATGCCACCGAAGAGAAACTGCTTGAAGCTGCCGAAGCGTGGCACGAGTTCAACCCCATGATTGGTACCCGTGGCGTTCGTTTGGGCGTGGTGAAGCCTGGCCTCTACGCCATGCAAGTACGTGCACTTATGGAAGCTGCTGCTGCTCGGGTCAAGAAGGGTGGCAATCCAGTTATTGAAGTCATGATTCCGCTCACCGTCACTCGTGAAGAGCTGGCTTGTGCCCGTGGCTGGTGTGAAGAAGCCATCACCGAAGCAAAATCGAAGATGGATCCAAAAGCCGCCAAACGTCTTGACGTCACGATTGGCACCATGGTGGAAACCCCTCGTGCTGCTGTTCGTTCCGATGAAATTGCGGAAGAGGCAGACTTCTTCTCCTACGGCACCAACGACCTCACCCAGATGACGTTTGGATTCAGCCGTGACGACGTTGAAGGTCGCATGATGACGGCGTATTTGGAGCAAGGTCTCCTCAAGCGCAATCCATTCGAGACCATTGACCAGTCTGGCGTTGGCGCCCTTGTTGAGCACTCAGTACGTTACGGACGCAAGACCAAGCCTGGCTTGAAGCTCGGTGTCTGTGGCGAGCACGGTGGCGATCCAGAGTCGATCATCTTCTTCTACAACGCCGGTCTCGATTACGTGTCGTGCTCGCCGTTCCGTATTCCAATTGCCCGTCTCGCTGCCGCTCAAGCAGTACTGGGCGCAAGCGCCGGAGCAGCTCGCACGGCCTAACGCTTCCCAATAAAACTGGAGCCTGCTGCTTGGCTTATGAACGAAACCGCCTGAACTCAGTGTTCAGGCGGTTTTTGTTTGTGTGTTCGGAAAGACACGCACTCGTGCGTTGATTATTAGACGAAGCTATTGATCAG
>JAYTWN010000446.1:0-18259 GCA_043743435.1 Acidimicrobiia bacterium | reverse complement strand
CGAGCCTTTGGCCAGTTCGCTGCGCATGGGTGGAAGCACGAACATTCGAATTGCCTACACCAACGTAGATTCCGGATCGTTTGATTTGGCCTCGGCCGATGTTGATACACGCCGCCAGGCTATGACCGGGCTGTCTTCGGTGAGTTGGTTGCGTCAGGAGCACGGAACCAACGTTTGGACCGTGGCCGACTCCAACGGGGTGCCAGTTTGTGGTTCTCTCGGTGATGCGGTGATCACGAATCAAGTGGACCATGCCGTTTCGGTCATCACCGCCGATTGTGCGCCGATCGCTCTGTGGACGCAAGGTGGGGTGGTTGGCGCTATCCATGCTGGTTGGAAAGGCCTCGAAGCAGGCATTATCGAAAGAACCGTTGACCAGATGCGGTTGCTTTCGGGTGAATCAGAAGTCTTTGGCTGGCTCGGACCATGTATTGGATTCGAATGCTACGAATTTGGCGAACCCGAGTTGACCCGAATTGCGAGTCGCTACGGAGATTGCGTCCGGGCTTCCACTTCGGCTGGCTCGACTTCGTTGGATTTGGCTGCTGGGGTTCGGGCCGCTCTTGCCCATGCAGGTGCGCACTGGGCTGGATCGGCGCAAGCTTGTACCGCCTGCGACGAACAGTGGTACTCCTGGAGGGCCCGCAAGTCCGCAGGACGCCAAGCGTTGTTTGTTTGGCGCGCCTCTGACGCAGACTAGATGTTCATGGTCGCAGAAATCGATGAAGCGCTTCTGACGGACCTTACGGAGCGCGTCAAGCTCGGTCTAGCGATTGTGCACGAGGAAATAGCCACGCAGAGGATCGAGCCGGCCAACATCACCATCGTTGCCGTTACCAAAGGCTGGGGCCCAGAAGCGCCCCTGGCCGGGCTCGCCAATGGTCTGTGTTGGTTCGGAGAAAACTATGCCGACGAGCTTGTTGCCAAGGCTTCTCAGGTGCAGCGGTTCCTAGACGGGAACTATCCCGGGTTTGAGTACGTTTCATCTCCATTGTGGACGTTCCAAGGGAAACTGCAATCGAACAAAATCAATCGACTCAAAGATCTCGTTTCGTTGTGGCAGACCATTGACAGTACTGATCGGGCTCACGCCTTAGGTTCGAGAATTCCGGGCGTGGCGGCGCTGATTCAAGTTGTCCTTGAAGAGTCTGGATCCCGTGCCGGTTGTGGGTTCAATGAGGTGTCCGATGTGCTTCGTGCGGCCCGCGAGATAGACCTCGACGTGCGGGGCTTTATGGGGGTGGCCCCTGATACGGCGTTGTACGGAACCGAAGCGGCCCGGGAGGCATTTGCCCGGCTGCACGATCTTGGCCAGTCCCATGGACTTGACGTGCTGTCTATGGGAATGTCCGACGACTACGGCTTGGCGCTTTCCGAGGGAGCAACCCACCTTCGGTTGGGCTCAATATTGTTTGGATCGCGCATACAGTGACCGCCAGTCGCTCGGCATCTTTGTCTTGTTGGTCCCCAACCGCCACCATGTCCGTTCTTGAGTCGACCATCACCTAGGATTCACGGGTTCCGCATGAACGCTCTGGAGGGCGGATGGCCGGTTTCTTTCACAAAGCAATGGATTTTCTCGGACTCAGTGACGCTGAGCCGTACGACGATTATCCAACCTACGACGAACGGCCAGCGCCGCAAGTTCGACGCGCCGAACGTCCTCAACCAATCGGTCAAGGCATTGAAGAGGTGCCAAGCGTGCGCACGTTGCCTTTGCATTCACCGGAGAGCGGCGTCGTAGGCATTCAAGCTCAGCCGCGCTCTACGGGGAGCGGTTCGGTTCGGCCGCTAACACCAAACCCGTCGGCGGCTGCTCAAGTTCACGTTGTTGCGCCAAAGTCTTTTACCGAGGCACAAGAAATTGGCGAACGATTCCGGTCTATGCAGCCCGTAATCATCAATTTGACCGGCGTCGATCGAGACCTGAAACGACGCTTGGTCGATTTTGCTTCTGGCCTTACCTTTGGCCTGAATGGCGACATGAAAAAGGTGGCTGAGAGCGTCTTTATGCTCACGCCTACCAACGTAGAAGTGTCCGCTGATGAGAAGCGTCGGCTTCAGGAAAGTGGCCTCTATCGTTCGTAGGTGCCGTTGGTGCTTGATGAATGATTCGGCGAAAGGATTCTTTGTATGGAACTTACGTCTTCTGTGCTCCGTGACGTTGAGTTTCGGGAAACGTGGAAGGGCTACAACCAAGCCGATGTCGACATGTTCATTGACGAAGTCGCCCTCGGGGTGGACGCATTGCACGCTCGGATTCGAGAACTGACGGAAATCTCGCAGCGTGCCCAACAGCAAATGGTCGCCGCCCCCGCAGCCCCTACCGACGATGCCGTGAAGCGGACCATCAATTTGGCGCAACGTGCCGCAGACCTCGTGGTGAGCGAAGCCAAGTCTGTGGCCATGCGAACTGTGGCTGATGCCCAAGCCCAAGCTGACAAGATCGTCGCCGAGGCCAACCAGGTGGCAGCGCGGCAAGTCGCCGACAGCGAAGCGGAGTCTTCACGAATGTTGTCGAGCCAAATTGCTGCGGCGCAAAACGCTCATGCGGAACGGTCACGACAACTTGAAACTGAACGCGCCCATCTTGAAGCCGAGGTGGTTCACCGGCGCAGCGAACTCGATCAGCTGCGGTCTATCGTGCAATCGACTCGCGATCGTGTGCGCTCCGCACTCAGCGAGCATTTGGTTCGTATCGACAGCCTTACTGACACGCTTCCGGACCGCTAGAGACTGAACAGAGCCTGAACGAACAGAGCCTGAGCAGAGACTGCGAACCCCTGAACGTCCGCTTTTCGCCATGTTCTCGGAACTTCCCTGAGGGTCGCCATTGGTCAGTATCTGAGGATTCTGTTGCGTTGAATTTGCTCTTGGCAATTGATCCATAGCGACGGTACAAACCAGTATTTTGATAAGGGTGCCATGGTTGTGAGTGAGACGGTGGTAGTGTCCGCCGTCCTCAGAATGGCCGTAAGGTCTCGGGTGAACGTATCCGGGATTTTGTGGTCCTTTTCATGCAGTTCACCCCGTCAAGGGTGTTAGGAAGGAACGGCTACACCAGTGGCTACAAAAAAGTCCTCTGAATCCAAGGTGGAAAGCGCGGATAGTAAGGCATTTGCCGCCCCTGTAACCACGGCGAAAGCCTTACCGAAAACTGCGGCAAGTTCTCTGAAGGTTTTGCCAGCGGAGAAAACGAAAACACCTAAAACTCCTGCGCCTACGGCTGCAGAAAAGGCTGCGCCCGGCGCGCCTGCGAAAGCGACCATGGAAAAAACTGCCCCCAAAACTTCCTCAACATCAACCAAAGGCGAGGCGAAAGCTCCAAAAGTTACAAAAGCTGAGGTCGACGCAACCGAGACTTCGCCCGTAAAGACCAAAGCGGCCGTAAAAGTGGCCGCAACCCCGAAACCCGAGGCAGTCCCAGCTGAGGCCAAAGTAGCGAAGGCCACGAAGCCTGTAATGGCGGTGACTGAAGTAGTTGTGACTCCGGAGGCGCCGGTCAAGGCTCCGAAAGCTTCAAAACCGGTCAAGGCCGTAGCCGTCGATACCGCACCGGCTCCCGTGGTCAAGGAACCGAAAGAGTCGAAGAAGGCTGTAAAGCCCCCAACGGCGAAAAGTATCGCCGCTGATGCTATTTCGGCGCTTGCCGTGGCCACTCCCTCTGCTGCCGCTCTGGCTGAGAATGCCGCGAAAGTTACGAAACCAACCCCGGCGCCGACCCCTCGCGTGGCTGTCACTCCGGCCAAAGGCTCGCTTGTACCTGTCACCCCGCGGTTGGTGAAGCTTTTGAAGGCACCGGCCCTGAACCCCGATGACCCCTTCGATCGCATCGACGAACTTTCAGAGGGCCAGTTCCTTTCGCAACAACAAGAGGTGCTCACCAACGAGCGTCGTCAGTATGAGTCGTCGGCCAACATGCTGCAAGCCGAAGCTGACCAGTTGGCGGCTGACATGGAGCCCGGCGATGTGCAGTTCGACGACGAGTCTGGTGAAGGAACGGGGGTCTCTGTTGAGCGCGAGCGCGATATTGCCATGGCGCAAAAAGCCAATGAGACCGTCGACGAGATTGATCGTGCTCTGCACCGAATTGGTATTGGAACCTACGGCTACTGCATCGAGTGTCACGAAATGATTCATCGTGATCGTCTTCGGGCTATGCCGTTTGCCGTACTTTGCATGAAGTGCAAGACCGGCGGACTTTCCCGTCGTTGATGATTGCGCTTGGGTGCACGTTGTGAGTGATAGCGCAGGCCACGCAGCGAAGTTCGTCACCCGAGCGGATCGCTGCTCGACGTACTGGTTGGCTCAATTCATGATGGGTGCGGTAGGCCGATGACCGAGCCAACGCCTCCTTCGTTGAACCGCAAAAACTATTGGCTGCCCACTGTGGCTTTTTTTATTGTGGTTGGGCTGGACCAGTTCACGAAAACGCTGGTCCTACGAAATATTGGGTTGAGCGAGCGGATTGACGTCGTTGGGCCGCTTTCGTTCGTCCGCCGTTACAACACAGGGGTGGCGTTCAGCCTGGGGAACGGCTCGGCGTTCACGGCTTGGATTGTTACCGTTGTTGTAGCTGCCCTTTTGGTGTGGGTGGTGCGAACGATTTCGAGCGGCACGCAGCCGCTGTTTGCCCTGCTGTTGGCGGTGATCGCGGGTGGTGGGGTTGCCAATCAAATGGACCGGCTGTTTCGCAGCGGTGGTTGGAACAAAGGGGCCGTGATCGACTTTATAGATATTGGGGTATTCAACTTTGCCATTTTCAACGTTGCCGATATGGCCCTGAGCGTTGGATGTGCGGTTCTTGCCGTGTGGACGTTGCTCGGCGGCGGTCCACAATCTGGTGGAGTCCGGACTCGGGACATTTCTGGTGGAGTCCGGACTCGGGACATTTCTGGAAAAGCCCCTCATCGCCCTGCAACGGTGGACGAGGGTGGGCGGATGGCAATAAACACAGGCACTTCGGTCTCAGCGGCAACGCTGCAGGGCCTAAGGTCTGGGCACTTGGTTGAGGACGCCTTCAGTGGTTTCCCCAGCTCGTTAGCCGACGGCCCAGAGGTGGATCTCACTCCTTCCGAACAGGACGGCGCTGCATTGCTCGGTTCAATCTCAGCGACTAGTGCAGGGAAGCGCAATTCATTGCGCAGTGTTTTTACCCCGATTCCCAGCACCATCGCGGAAACCACACCAAAATCACTGCGTAATTACTTGCGCAAACACGCACTAGTGACGAATCTTCTACGAAAGGCAGGTGACGATATGGGACCAAAAGCCAAAGCGAAAGACCAGGCCAAGATTTCCAAGCTCGATACTGAGCATCGCGAATCTGGCTCCGGCACGGATACTGGTCTGCCCGTTGAGAGTCTTTACGGTGAAGTTTCGTCTGGTGAACTGCCGTCCGGTGAGATTGCGGGCGAGAGCGATGGTGATGGATTGCTCGAATTTGATACCTCGCAAGATCGAATTGTTGAAGAAGAGGTCCCTGGGGTCTTTCATAATGAACGCCTGGACCGAATTGTGGCTGCAATGGCCGGGGCGATCCGCTCTGATGCGGCTGGTTATGTTGATGCCGGGCGAGTACGAGTAAACGGTACTTTGGTGCTGTCGCGGAGTCGGAAGGTCCGCGAAGGCGATGTGGTGACCATCTCGGTGCCACCGCTTTGCGATGCGCTTGTTCTGGTTGGTGACCCGAGCGTGATGCTCGACGTGGTGTACGAAGACGACGACGTGATTGTGATCAATAAGCCTGCGGGGTTAGTGGTGCATCCCGGCCCCGGGAACCGAACCGGCACGATGGTGCACGGTTTGTTGGCTCGATACCCTGAGCTTGGTGTCCTTGCTGTGGGCGATACTGAAGAGCGCCCGGGGATTGTGCATCGCCTGGACAAAGGCACCTCAGGCCTTTTGATGGTGGGGCGAAACCAAGAAGCCGTTACCAACTTGATCAGTCAGTTAGCGGCCCGCACCGTGTCTCGGAAGTACCTCACCCTGGCTTGGGGAACCTTTGAGGCCAACAGCGGGCTGATCGATGCTCCAGTTGGGCGTAGCGACGCTGACCCCACTCGCATGACGGTGAGTTCGACGGGTCGTCCTGCCCGTACTCGCTATACGGTGGAAAAAAGTTTCACCCAGCCTGATCCTGTCACGTTGGTGGAGTGTCGGCTTGAGACTGGAAGAACTCATCAGATTCGTGTGCACCTGGCCGCTATTGGTCATCCTGTGGTCGGGGACGTCCGCTACGGGGGTTCTCGCAATGCCGTGAAGTCTCCGAGACCGTGGTTGCATGCTCGTGCGTTGAGTTTCATGCATCCACGAACCGGCGAGGAAATGTCGTTCAGTGCCGAGGTTCCCGCTGAACTCTTGGATGTCCTTACACACCTGAGTTGACCGCCGCGAATTCTTCGCTTGAAGCGACAGTGGCGCAGCCCCCGACTTCTAATAGGTGTGTGCCGGCTCGCTGGCGTCGTCGTGGTGATGGTGAGTTGGTTCGAGGTGGTGATCGGCTTCCGGTACAACGTTGCTTGGTAGTCCTCGGGCCCGGCTGACCATCTCCGCCAGCGAGAACGACTGCAGATGTGCTTTCATATGTCCACCTACAATATCCCAGACGGAAAGCAATACGCATTGGCCTTCGTGGTCACAAGCGCCGTCTTTATGGGGCTCACCAAAGTCACCCAGCACAATTGGGCCGTCAACTGCGCTCACGATTTGGGCCAGGCTGATGCTTTCTGGCTCGCGTGCCAGCACATAGCCACCGCCCACGCCTCGTTTGGAGCGGACCAAGCCGGCACCCTTTAACGCCAAAAGGATTTGTTCTAGGTACGGCTGCGGCAACCCGGTGCGTGCTGCGATGTCGCGAACGCTTTGTGGCCCGATGTCCTCTGCGTGCAGTGCCAGCGAGAGTAAGGCTCGGCAGGCATAATCGCCACGTGTACTGACTCGCATAGTTCCCATACCTTACCGGGGTCGGCTTGCGTTTGGTGTTTTGTGCCGTACAGGCTCGGCCTTTTGGCTGGGTTGGGTTCCAATCACGCACGAAGCGTTTCTTGTGAAATTCCGAACGCTGTAGCCCCTATCTGGCCTTCCACTTGGGGCATATTTTCGATTCCGCTCGTCTTTGGTGACTTTTTGTCCCACCGGTCGGTAACAATGAATCCCATGGCCAAAAAGCAATCCGAAGTAGTGCAATCCGAAGTAGTGCGATCCAAAGTAGTGCAAGCAGCAGTAACTCAGGCCTCAGCTCTAGAACCCCTAGCCCGTGCGTCTGATGTCGCCGAAGTGGTCTCAGGTCCGGGGATCGCTGGCACGGTCGTCGAGCCGACGGAAACCGAAACCATTTCATCACCAGGCAAAGTGATGCGGATTGGCTCGATGATCAAGCAGCTCTTGGAAGAAGTTCGCCATGCGCCTCTTGATGAGCGGAGCCGAGCTCGTTTACGGGAAGTTTACCAACAGTCGGTGAAGGAACTGGCCAGTTCTCTGTCCCCTGATTTGCGTGAAGAGCTCGAGCAGTTGGCGTTGCCGTTTGCTGATTCTGAGGTTCCTTCGGAATCTGAGCTGCGCATTGCTCAGGCGCAGTTGGTTGGGTGGCTTGAAGGTCTCTTCCATGGCATCCAGGCAACACTGTTTGCCCAGCAGATGGCTGCGCAGGCACAACTGCAACAGATGCGTCAGTTGGGTATGCCCGGAGCCGAGGGCGATCCCGCAGCGGCGGCACCTCGGAGCCCAACCGGTCCTGTCGGTGGAGGCACCTACCTCTAGTGCACGCAAGCGGAAGTTCCTCGCGTGTCGCCGCCCCACTGAAATTCAAGAACCGCAAGTGTTTCCAGAAGAGGAGACAGGCGAGGAACTTTTGCGGCGATGGACTAGGTGGGGGCTTGCGGTTTGGATCTGTTTGCCGTAGGACGGTTCTCCCAAATTCGTTTGCTCTTTCGTTCGGTCCCAAGCTCTAGGTCTCGTAGTTTGTTCTGTTCTCGTTTGTTTCCGTTCTGTTTCGCTTGAGTAGGTCGTTTCGTTGGCTGGTTCCTTTACCCATCTGCATTTGCACACCGAGTACTCGATGCTCGATGGTGCGGCACGTATTGAAGACGTGGTGGCAGCGGCGCGAGCCGATGGGCAGCCAGCGGTGGGTATTACCGATCACGGCAACATGTACGGGGTTTTGGATTTTTATAAGGCCTGCAAAAAGGTTGGTATCAAACCGATCATCGGCACCGAGGCCTACATGGCGGGGGAGTCACGCAAGGAGCGTCCGGTTCGGAGGGGTCGTCTTGATGACGGCGATCAGGGTGAAGGTGAAAAGCTCTACTACCACTTGACTCTGTTGGCGGAGACCACGCAGGGTTATCGCAATTTGATGAAGCTTTCCAGCCGGGCTTACCTTGAGGGGTACTACTACAAGCCCCGTTTGGATTGGGAGCTGTTGAGTGAGTTGCACGAGGGCATCATCGCTACCACCGGATGTTTGGGCGGAGTTGTGCTGCAGGCATTGATGGCTGGCGATGAGAAGGGTGCTCTGGCCAAAGCGGCACGGCTGCAAGATATCTTCGGTCGCGATTCGTTATTCGTAGAGATCCAAGATCACGGTATTCCAGCCCAGCATCAAACCAACCCGCAGCTCATTGAGATTGCACGCAAAATCAAAGCGCCGCTGTTGGCGACGAACGATTCGCACTATACCCACCGTGAGGACCATTTGGCTCACGATGCGTTGTTATGTGTACAGACGGGTGCTTTGATTGCCGACACGAAGCGTTTTAAGTTCGAAGGCGATCAGCACTATCTGAAATCCGCTGCGGAGATGAGACACCTCTTCCGTGGTTGGGAATCGTCGTGTGACAACACGTTGTGGATTGCCGAGCGAGCCGAGGTCGAGATCGAGTTCGGGGTTACTGAGCTTCCCGATTTTCCGTTGCCCGACGGCTTCGAAACTCAAGCCGAATATCTTCGCCATCTTGTGTACATCGGCGCGCATGAACGTTGGGGTGCGGTGCTTGATGATCGCACGATCGAGCGGGTCGATTTTGAGCTGAACGTCATCAGTGACATGGGCTTCCCGGCGTACTTTTTGGTTGTATGGGATCTTATTAAGTACGCGAAGGACAACGGCATCCGGGTTGGACCCGGTCGTGGTTCGGCAGCCGGGAGCGCCGTTTCGTATTGCCTGCGCATTGTGGATCTTGACCCCATTAAGTACGACTTGTTGTTTGAACGGTTCTTGAATCCCGGCCGGAAGCAAATGCCCGACATTGATATGGACTTCGACGAGCGCTACCGCTCCGACATGATCTCCTATGCCTCCAAACGGTACGGCTGGGATCACGTCGCCCAGATCGTGACGTTCTCGACTATCAAAGCTCGAGCCGCGGTGCGCGACGCTGGTCGAGTGCTTGGGTACCCCTACGGTTTGGGTGACCGCCTGGCGAAAGCCATGCCGCCGTTGGTGATGGGCCGCGACACGCCATTGTATGCGTGCTTAGATCCTCATCCGAAGTTTGAAGACGGCTACAAAATGGCCGCCGACCTTCGGGAAATGTACAACTCCGATCCCGATGCCAAAAAGGTCATCGACGTGGCCAAGGGCTTGGAAGGTCTTCGTCGTGGCGACGGTATTCATGCGGCGGCGGTAGTAATTACCCGGCGTCCACTTACCGAGTATTTGCCTATTCAGCGCAAGCCTGAGCCGGGCGGACGGGTTGAAGACGCGCCGATTGTTACCCAGTACGAAATGCACGGTGTTGAAGAGCTGGGTTTGCTCAAGATGGACTTCTTGGGTCTGCGAAACCTCAGTGTGATCGACTGGGCACTCAAGCTCATCAAAGCCAACAGGGGTATCGACGTCGACATTGACAACGTGAATTTGTTCGACGAAACCACCTTCGAGATGTTGCGCCGCGGTGATTCAATTGGGGTCTTCCAGCTCGAAGGTGGCGCCATGCGTTCGCTCATGCGTTCACTTGCCCCAACCGCTTTTGACGACGTGGCTGCGCTCGTGGCTTTGTACCGTCCGGGCCCGATGGCGGCCAATATGCACAATGACTACGCCGATCGCAAGAACGGTCGTAAGCCCATTGAGTATTTCCATCCCGACGCAGAAGCACTACTCGGTGACACCCAAGGCCTCATGATTTATCAGGAATCCATGATGCGTGTCGCCCAAAAGTTTGCCGGTTACTCATTGAGCGAAGCCGACAATTTGCGGAAGGCCGCGGGTAAAAAAGACCGCAACGTTATGGCCAAGGAGCGTGACAAGTTCGTTGAAGGTGCCGAGAAAACCGGCTACGGCTCGGCGCTCGGCACGAAAATTTTCGACATCATCGAACCCTTCGCCGACTACGCATTCAACAAGAGCCACTCGTTTGGTTATGGATACGTCAGCTACCAAACCGCCTATCTGAAGGCGAACTTTCCGTCTGAGTATCTCGCAGCGTTACTCACCAGCGTTAAGGACGACAAAGACAAAACGGCGGTCTATCTGTCGGAATGTCGAGCCATGGGCATCAAGGTGGATGTGCCCGACGTGAATTCGTCTTTGGCAGAATTTGCCTCCAGCGTGATTGATGACAAGGCCGTGATTCGTTTCGGTTTGGCCGCAGTTCGTAACGTTGGCGAAGGACTGGTTCGTCATATCGTCGACGAACGCGATGCGAATGGTCCGTTCCCGGATTTTTACGATTTCTGCAACCGGGTCGATTTGAGTGTGTTGAACAAGCGCACCATTGAAGCGATCATCAAAGGTGGCGGATTCGATTCCATGGGCCATCCTCGCCGAGGTCTGCTCGACGTGTATGAATCGATCATCGATCGCACTACTGCTCGTCGTCGTGAAGCCGATCGTGGGGTCATGAGCCTGTTTGGTGGTGGCGAGGAAGAAGTTCCCGGCGTAGTCACCTTCGATGATTCCCGTGTGCCCATTCCGGGGCACGAGTGGGAAAAGATGATGCGACTCGGGTTTGAGAAGGAGATGCTCGGACTTTACGTGAGCGACCATCCTCTGCTCGGTGCGCAGGCCTCGCTTCGTCGTCAAGTGGACTGCTCAATCTCGGAACTGTTGGAAAACCCCACGGCCCCCATTGCTGGGGCAACCCCGGGTCGAGATGGGGCGTACATAAAGACTATCGGCGGCATCGTTACCGGCCTCACTCGCAAGTACACCAAGAAGGGTGAGCTGATGGCTATTTTCACCTTGGAAGATCTTGAGGCATCGATCGAAGTGATGGTGTTCCCGCGCACCATGGTCGACTGTGGTTGGTTGTTGACCGACGACGCTATCGTCACGGTGAAGGGCCGTATCGATGATCGTGACGACATCCCAAAAATGATGGCTATGGACATCAAGCGTTTGGAGATTTCCCAGGATGGGGGAGGGCCACCGCTTCGCTTGCAACTTCCTGAAGGTGGGGTGAAGGATTCCGTCATCACGGCCATGCGAGCGCTGTTCCAGGCCTATCCGGGACCTTCAGAGGTGTACATCCACTTCGGTCGTCAGATATTGCGTTTGCCATCGGACTGCAACGTCTCGGTTACCACCCGATTGATTGTTGAACTCCGTATCTTGCTTGGGGAGTCGGCGATTCTTCCGTAACGTTGCGGAGCTCGGGCTGCCTTACAAACAGCTCTTTGTGTAACCTCTGGTGCAGATTGTTCACGGTCCGTGGTTATCGACGTTCTGGGGAATGTTCCTTTTGGGCTGAGCGGGTTGATTGGTTGGGCGGATGGGTCTTGAGCTGGGTAAAGGCTGCAAAGTGGCCTCGGATGGCCAACGGCGTCCGTCGACTAGACTATTTTTCGCGGCCGGGGGGCCGGTCACCTGTACGTTTGGAGCAACCTCATTATGGCGATGGACGTCGAAACAAAAGACTGCACGGCTCTCTCCGATGCGGAACTTACCGATATGGCCGACATGTGTGCTGCCGATCCGGCAAACTTCGATATTGGTTTGCTTTCGAAGCAGCGTGATCTTTGGGTCTTGGTTACCCAGGTCAAAGAAGCGGGAAAACTTCAAGGTTTTTCGTTCTGCACGCTGGAACGTATTGGAGGAACCCCAAGTCTGTTGATCGGTCTTGGATCAATCAAACGTGGAGCCAAGCGAGACACGGCACTGCGCACGATGATGTTCGATCAGCTGCGCCGCTCATTGCTGGCCTTCCCCGATGAAGATGTTCTGGTAGGCACCCGCATGATTGACCCCAGCGCTTTCGCCGCCTTTCTCGGTCTTGAAGATATTGTCCCCCGACCTGACCACAAGGCTTCTGGTGAAGAGCGTGCCTGGGCCCGTCGTTTAGCGAAGCGTTTTGGTGCCGAACATCGAGTCGACGACCGAGCCTTTGTTATCAAGGGTGACGGGGAGCCTGAAGGCGCGTTGGACCACGAAACCCTGAAGCCTGAATCCATTGAGGCCGATGTCGCCGCATTCTTTTCTACCCTTGATCGTGCCAACGGTGATGTGGTAGTTGCCTTTGGTTGGGCCATGGCTGAGGCTTTGGCTGCTCGAGTAGTTTCAGGAAAGTAGACACCGGGGCATTTGCTTTCGAGCGTTCTACGGTGCTCGAAATACGTCGAGAGTAGCTTTTTCTTAGCGGGGTTCCGCTGGTTGCATGGCGTTGTAGGCGAAGCTCTAGGTACTACTTGCGCAACCTTGCGCCTTGAACCTGGAGTGCTGTTGTGCCTACGATTCGCCCCCCTGCCAATTCTGCCAGGCGTTCGTTGCGCTTCAGAGCGCTGCTTTGCGCTGTTAGTGCAGTCGGCCTTGCCGGTGCGTTGGCGCTAACCGCCTGTTCTTCGAAAAAAGCTGCCGACACCACGGTCGCTGCGGCTAGTGACTCCCAAGCCCCGTATGCTTCGGAAACGACTGCCGTTGTAGAAGCTAAAACGGCGGAAACTGCTGCAGCTACTACTGACGTGGAATCGGTTGAAACGGCCGCCCCTGGTGTCGCCACTACCTTGGCTGGCGAGCCTGCAACATCAGATTCGGTGGCGAATGATTCAACGCCTGCGGGAGCCACGCCAACGTCCGTTGATCCCCAAGCCGCCATGGAAGCAGCGATCGTTTCGGGGATGTCGTCGCAGTTGGGCGTTACCGATCCGAAGCAACTTGCTTGCGTTGGTGAGTCGGTGAAGGGTGCGGATTTCGCCAAACCTGAAGGTCAGGGCAGGATCCTTCGAGGTGTGCTGAAATGCGCTCCCGATGCCATGGCTGTGCAGGGGGCAAAATCGCTTCGAGAAGCCAACCCTGCGGTAACGGAAGCACAATCGGTTTGCGTGGTGAAGGCTACGTTCGAGGTTCTGAGCGCAATGCCCGATGCCGATTTGGTGTCGGCCATGTCCAGCTCAAAGTTGAGCCCAGCAATTGTTGAAGCCACACTGGCCAAGGCCAAGGGCTGCGGGCTAAGCGAAACGGAAATCCGCAAAGCCATTCAGCAGTAACGCTTTCGGTTGGGAGTTGCTTTTGACGTTGTCGTCTTCGAACCTGAACGCCAAAAACTAAGCGCACCGATCACCTTGGTCGGTGCGCTTTTTCATTGCTCCGCGCGCATGGTTACGTACGGAACACATGTTTTTGCAGAACGCCCCTCAGGTTTCGATTCGGCGCGGGCGGTTGACCTTTAGGACGGAGACTGGCGTCTCCCGCAGCAGTACGTAGACTTAGGGTCTGATCCAGATCGCAGCATTCACGGGCAAATGGGTCGCAGTCGCCTTGACGTGCGAGCCGAGGACTACTTCGCCGACACCGTCGGGCAGAGTCTGGTCCTGTGGAGAAACGTTGAGGATGCACAACAGGCCGGCTCGTTCGAAAGCGACGAGATCTTTGCCGAGATCCCGAGCCGTGATATCGGTTTCGGAGCTGAGGGCGGATCGAATGCGTAACGCCTGTTGGTACAGCGCAAGCATGGAGTCGGTGTTTCCAATCTGGTCGTTGGCGTTGAACCGTCCCCAGTCGGCTGGTTGTGGAAGCCACGAGGGACTGGGAGCGGAGTTGGAAGAGAAGCCAAAATTGGTGCTGGGATCATTGGTCCACGAGAGTGGCACCCGGCAGCCGTCTCTCCCGCGCTCCGTCCGTCCGCTGCGTTCCCAGATGGGGTCTTGGAGCGAGTCTTCGGGCAGATCAAGTACTTCGGGCAGGCCCATTTCTTCACCGGCGTAGAGGAACACTGGCAGCGGCAGGGCAAGCATGAACAACGTTGCCGCTCGCGAACGTTGGGTTCCAACATCAAGGTCGACGGGTTCTTGAGAGTTGATCAGATTGTTGAACGTAAAGCTGGAATCCAAATGGGCGTCGGCGTGTCCGTATCGGCTTACCGTGCGTTGTGCGTCATGGTTGTTGAGAGTGACAGCAAATCGAACACCACTTCGATACGAGTGGACAAGGTCCGAGAGGGACTTTTGCCAACGTGGCGCCTGCCAGTTGTTCAGCATCAAGTCGAAGTAGAAGGTGCTGTGCAGTTCTGTGTCGCCCACGTAACTCGCAACCTGTTCCAGCGTTGGCGCATAGGTTTCGCCTACAAACACTAGGGTGCGATCGGGTCGTTCGGCCTCATAAGCGTTCGTAACGGTGCGCCAGCGGGCAAACATGTCGTGCACTTCTGGTCGGTGGGCAACGTGGGGATTGAGCCCCGCTGCGGCCGTTGCGGGGGTGCCTTCGGGCAGGGGTGGCATGTCGGGAAGGCCCGGGGTTTTGCCAGCCACACAGGGGGCGTCGATGCGGAATCCGTCAACGCCGCGGTCGAACCAGAAGCGCAGCATTTCGTCGAAGTGTTGGCGGACGGGTTCGTGGTTCCAATCAAAATCGGGTTGATCGGGGGTGAAGAGGTGCAAGTACCACTGGCCCGGGGTGCCATCGGCGTTGGTGGTGCGGGTCCAGGCCGAGCCACCGAACCAGGCGGGCCAGTTGTTTGGTGCTTCGCTACCTTCTCGGCCTTTGCCATCGCGGAAGTAAAACCATGCACGTTCCGGCGATCCGGGGGCTGCGGCGAGGGCGGCTTGGAACCTGGCGTGAGCTTTTGAGCAGTGGTTGGGGACGACGTCCATCAAGATCCGAATGTTTCGGGCTTTGGCTTCGGCGACCAACCGGTCGAAGGTTTCGAGGTCGCCGTAATCGGGTTCAATGTTGAAGTAGTCGGCCACGTCGTACCCATGATCAGCTTGGGGTGAGGGGTAGCAAGGGTTCAACCAGATGGCATCGATTCCCAGAGTGGCCAAGTAGTCAAGCCTGGAGATGATGCCTTCAAGATCGCCAATCCCATCGCCGTTAGCATCGGCGAAGGAGCGGACGTAGAGCTGGTAAATCACAGCACTGTGCCACCAATCGGCCGACAGATTTTGGGCGGGGTCGGTGACGAGAGGTCCAGTATTCATAGGGATGAAAACGCTACCAGCCACGCTAAGAGGGGCATGTACGGCCTGGCGAATTGCAGGAGGAAGTAGCCACGGTATCTGATGGGAAACTTAGGGTTCGGCAAGACCGTTCGGGCACCGGCTAGGTGAAGCGTTGGGTTGTTCACGGCAAAAATGAGTAGTCGCTACTCATGCGCTGTGAGGAGGCGAATTCGTACGGTGTGGTCTATGAAAAACACACGACGAACTATCCAAACCATCGCACTTACGGCCGCAGTCGGCTTTGGGGCCGTACTCTCAGGATCGGTGGCAGCCCAGGCAGCGGCAAAGCCTGGATGTGCCGACATGGCAGTCTTGCAAGAGCTCAGCGCCGGGTTGGGGAGTATTAACCCAGCTGGGAATCCAAAAGGAGAAGCGGCCAAACTGAAGAAGTCTGCCGACAAGCTCAAAGCGATGGTCAAGACGGCCCCGAAGGAACTCAAACCAGATTACGAATTTATGGCAAAACTCACCGCGGATCTCTCAGTGAGCATGGCCAAAATCGACCTGTCGAAGCCAGAAACGATCGTTAAAGCACTCGAACCGCTCACCAAGGGGGCAACCGAGCTTGGTCAGGTCGGTCCCCATTTTTCTGCCTTTGCGGCAAAGAATTGTAAAAAATAGAACTCTTCGGACGAAACTGTCCGGATTTACTCCTCAAGGAGTCTCCATCCGTAACAGCGCCACGACCAGTGCGTTGCGGATTGGAGACAGATGGATCACCGCACGAAGCAAGGATCAAATTCGAGTAGTTGCGGCAGGAATTCTTCCTGCAGCGCTCACCCTGTGGCTTTTGCTCTAAGCGAGTACCCTCAAACCATGACATCACCCCAGAACTCGGGTGCAGGTAACGAAGATTCTTCAAGACTTGTCCAGGGTCCAGGCTCTTCAGCATCTGTCCCGAGTCCGGACTCCTCCAGACTTGTCCAGGGTCCGGACTCCGGAGATCGTTTGACTGGGCTTGCGCTGGCCGCTCGGCTAAAGGCGAGTTGGCCCTTGACCGGAAGAGATGCAGAACTTGCCTCGCTTGGCCAATCGTTCGGTTCGGTCAACGCTGAATCGGTCTACCTGTTCGGTCCCGCGGGCGTTGGCAAGACGCGATTGGCTTCGGAACTGCGAAGCCAAGCTGAGAACCAGGGCATAACCACGCTGCGGATTGTGGGAACTGCCACCGCAAAGAGTGTTCCCTTTGGCGCAGTGGCGCACCTTCTGCATCAACAAAACGATCACGACGGTCACCGCGGTCACAGCGGGTCTAGTGAACGACACGAGACAAGCCCGGTCGCACGTGAAGCCACAAACGAGGCTGCGCTTTTCGTAGGTTCGATCCAGCAAACCATACGTGCACATGCAAATGGTCGAGTAGTCGTGTTTGTAGACGATGCACATCTGCTTGATTCGCTTTCTGCGACGGTGGTTGCTGCGTTGATTGCGAACGGAGACGCGCAAGTAGTTGCCACGGTAAGGCTTGGCGAGGATCTTCACGATGCGCTTTTGTCGGGTCTTCGGAGTGGTGAAGCGACCAGAGTCGATTTAGCCGAACTGGCCGATACCGAGGTTGATGCGGTTTTGCTCTCCGTTCTCGGTGCACGCGTTGAACCTCGAGCGTTGGTCGTGTTTCGCTCGAATGCACTTGGCAACATGCTGTATTTGCGAGAGTTGGTGATTGGAGCGGTCGAATCGGGGTCACTTGCCTTTCGTAATGGCATGTGGCGCCTTGTTGGATCAATCGCACCAAGCACTCGGTTACGCGATCTTTTATCGGCGCGCTTATCAAGTTTTTCTTCAGGAAATCAGCACGCCATTGCCCTACTCGCTGTTGGCGGCAGTATTCCTCTTGAGCTTTTGGAGTCGTTGGCGAGTGATGCTGATCTCGTGCACCTGGAGGAAAGTGCCATTCTTGCCGTAGTAAAAACGCATCCGATCGGTGCGCCGGCTGGTGCACGTCGCCAAATTGAGGTGATGTTTGCTCATCCACTGTTTGGTGAAGAAGTGCTCGGTCGGGTCTCGAAATTGCGCCTCCGCACCATTCGTTTGGAGCTGGCCGAAGCGATTGAGGCTTCTGGTTCGCAGTCCCCCCACGACTTGCTTCGAGTCGCGGTATTACGACTCGATGCTGGAGTCCAGGGGAATGCCAGAACCCTTGCCCGTGGCGCCTATCTCGCCCGCTATGCCACCGACTTCTTCCTGACCGCACGGCTTGCCGAGGCGGCATTCGCTGATGAGCCTGAACCAGCCCTGGGTTTGATGCTTGGCGAGGCGCTCTATGAAACAGGCAGATTCGATGAAGCAGTAATTGCTTTGCGAGCGGCTCTTTCTATGGCTACCGATGAGCATTCGATCATTGCTATCGGGGGTCAACTCCTCACCGTGTTGTTCTGGGGCACTGCCGATGATCAGGCCGCCGACGAGTTAGTCAATGAACTCTTTCAGCGACTGACTATTCCTGAATGCCTTGGTGCGCTTCTTGCTCATAAGGCGTCCATTGCCACTTTCTCTGGTTTTCCCACTCAGGGTTTGGAACTGCTCAACTATCTTCCCGACACCGACGACCCATTCGCCTTTTGTCAGATATCGGTGATGCGGGCGACCACCTTGAGTCTGGTTGGTCGTACCACCGAAGCTCTGGCCAATGCCGACCGGGCGATCATGTTGCACGCCAGTTTTGCCGAGCCTTTGCTGTTACCCCATCCGAGTATTCATGAAGCCAATGGTGCGTTTGCTTTGCTACACGGGGGCCATCCGTTGCAAGCTCTCGAACGGGCTAAGCGTGGTTACGAGCACGCGATTAATGATCGGCTCGTCGTGAGTTTGGTCTGGTGTCAGCTGATGGCTGGCGAGGCGTCGCTGGTGATGGGGCGCGGGGTCGATGCGCTTCGGCACTTTG
>JAYTWN010000445.1:0-14924 GCA_043743435.1 Acidimicrobiia bacterium | reverse complement strand
CCAAGGTTCATAACGTTGTTTGGAACGCCCCCCGGATCAACAACATAGGCCTCCGCTACAAACCTGAACAGATCCGAAACGTGCTGGTTTACGGACGTGGCGGAGCCAAGAACAACCCAATGCCGGCGTGGGGAATCAAAGGTGGCGGACCTGGCGACGATCAACAGATCGATGACTTGGTGAACTATCTACTCCACCTTTCAATCGAGGAGAATCCTGCGGCGAAGAAGGCGTATGACACCGAGTACAAGCAGTCGAGGGATCACAAAAAAGCAATGACGTTTGCTGTCGTTGCCGCTCGCGAAGAGGGCCAAAAAGAGTCGACAGAGAAGTACGAGCAGGCAGTTGCAGGAGCGGAAAAGACAGTTGCGGCAGAGGCTAAAACGATCGAAGAAAAAGAGAAGGCTCTTTCCGAGGCTTCTGCAGGGAAAGCTGACAAGCCCCTCGCCTTCGGCATCGCCGAAAAGGATCTGGCTGACGCTAAGAAGAACGTCGTAGATGCGAAAGCGCTTCTTGAACTCAGCGAAGGTGCGGTGCTGTTCAATCAGAACTGCGCCCGCTGCCACACGTCGGGCTACAGCTACGGAGAGCCAAAAGCGCCAGGAGGCGGGGCCTATGGTCCCTCGCTCCGTAGCTCCAGCCTGCTCTCGCAGTTTCCGGAAAAGAAGGCCCAAGTCGATTTCATCACCAACGGTGTGATCGATAACGCTGCTTACGGAAAAGCTGGAGTCAATCACTGGTCGGGAGGCGGCATGCCTTACTTTGCCAACTCTCTTACCCCTGAACAGATCGAAAAAATCGTCGACTACGAACGGAGTCTCAAGTGATTGGCGTTGTCCTTGCTGCCTTGAAATGGGATCCAACGATCCGTGGGATTTTGTTCCCAACCATCATGTTTTTGATCCTTTGCGGTTCCAGTTACGTGCTTATGGCCACAAATATTGGCAATCGATTGAGCTTCCTTCTCGCCAACGCAGCCTTCTGGGGCTGGATGGCCTTGATGTGCGTTATTTGGCTCATTTACGGAATCGGTCTTAAAGGCAAGGCGCCGGCCTGGAACGGCCAAGAGGCCATTGTTAACATCGCAGACGCTCAGTTTTCCAAGATGGACGTTCTCCCCTCTGAACCCGGAAAGAAAGTGAAAGGCTGGACTGAAGTCAAGGAGGGGACGCCTACTCGTGGTGAAGCATCTTCCCGAGTTGACGCCTACCTCAAGGCCAAGACTGCCGACGGCGGTGCTCAGCTCGTTCCGGAAAAAGGCGATGCGACCTATGCAGCTGTAGCCGCCTACGAAACCGGCGGCGAGCAGATCTTCAAGTTTCGTCCTCGGCTGATTGCGGGTAAGGCTTGGTATTCTCCGACCAGTTACCGCTTTATGGGCCTGTTGCACGGCGAGCGGCACTACGTGCAGATCAACCGTTTTTACGTGCTTGATGAGAACGGTGCACCGAAAGTTGATGCAAAAGGCAAGCCCACGATCGACCAAACACGGAAGCCGTTCTACGTGCACGCCATTCGCAATCAAGGGAAACTGCGTCGGCCAGCCTGGATCATTCTGTTTGCATCGCTCATCCTGCTCGGTATCAGCTCGCTCTCTCTTCACCGTCGTGACAAGGCTGTTATGTTGTCGATGAAACTCGACCCAGTACGAGCATTGGGCGCGTAAGTAAATGGCTGACTACCTTCCGATTCTGCTGCTGCTTATTGTTTCCACCCTGTTTGTGTTTGGGTCCTTCGTAGCGTCTGCGTTACTTGGTCCAAAGCAGAAGCGCACAGCGGCTAAAATTGGACCCTACGAGTGCGGCATTGTTCCCGAAGAGGCCCCATCAGAGCGCTTCCCGGTGAAGTTCTACCTCGTGGCCATGATCTTCATTATCTTCGACATCGAAATCATCTTTCTGTATCCCTGGGCAGTGCAGTTCAATCGTCTTGGATTGTTTGGGCTCATGGAAATGGTGATTTTCTCGGTCGCTGTTATCGTATCGTTTGTGTACTTAATATCCAACGGTGCGCTCGATTGGGGCCCAGTCGTCAAGGTCGAGGAGTTTGGCGATCGTGCTAGTCGCACCACTACGTCAACTATCCGTCGCATTCCTAAATCCGTTGTTACCGAGGCTGACCTTTCTATCGGCGTCCCTGAAGAAGTGGCGGCCTGAAATGGGTCTTGAAGATCTCAATCACAACTTTTTGACCGGTTCCATTGAGCAATTTGTTCTGTGGTGTCGTCAGCAAAGTGTTTGGCCCGCTTCCTTCGGGTTGGCTTGTTGCGCAATCGAAATGATGGCAACCGGAGCTTCCCGCTTTGACATGAGCCGCTTCGGTATGGAGGTCTTCCGCGCCTCTCCACGTCAAGCTGACCTAATGATTGTGGCTGGCCGTGTTTCCCAAAAAATGGCCCCAGTACTTCGGCAGGTCTATGACCAAATGATGGAACCCAAGTGGGTCATTTCCATGGGCGTTTGCGCCTCCTCGGGCGGCATGTTCAACAACTACGCCATCGTGCAAGGTGTTGACCAAATCGTACCCGTGGACGTGTACGCACCAGGCTGCCCTCCAGGACCAGAAACTCTTCTGCATGCCATTTTGACACTGCACGAAAAAATTGGAACCGGGGAAATCGCCAAGCGCCGAAGTGAAAACGGTGGGGGAGCAGCCTTGCTTCTCGACGTTCCGCCGAAGACAATCGCGATTGGAACCCCGCGCTAAAAGGCGACGGAAAGAATTATGACTGACGTTGCTGTTGCAGAGGCGCCTGCACCTGAATTGCTCCATGGTTGCCCGGTTACCTATTCGCGTGGCCAAAAGACCGTGCATGTGGCAAAGGCCGGCTACTTGAAACTTGTAGGTGCACTTAAGGCCGACGGGTACAACATGTTGATCGATTTAGTGGCGGTTGACTATCTCGCCACCAATGATCGTGATCTCGGTGACACCGTCGGGGAGCGTTACGAAGTTGTAGCGAACCTGCTTTCGCATTCGTTGGCCGCACGTGTTCGCGTTCGAGTGCAACTCACTGCCGATGCACCAAACGTGGCATCTCTGTACGACCTGTATCCCGGCGCCGAAGCTATGGAACGCGAAGCTTACGATCTCGTCGGCATCATTTTTGATGGTCACCCAGACCTGAGCCGCATTCTCCTCCCCGATGGATGGGAGGGGCATCCGCTCCGCAAGGATTACGCCACGGGCCGTATCCCGGTTCAGTTCAAAGCAGCGCCTCAACCACGCTGATCCTCAAATTGCGTGTTTCGCTTCAACCACTTGGTTGCCGTGTGGCTCGCAATGCCATCACTTGAAACCAAGCACACGAATGAGTAGAGCGAGCACACCATGAACTTCGGCCAGGAAATGCGGGACCGACTCTCGACGCCGGCCGCGGAATTGCTCCGCGAACAAGGCGCAGTCTTGCGTGGCGTAAATGATGCCGACGTGCTCGACTTCTCCGACTACGACATTGAACTCGGTGACGACGAGACCATGATCATCAACATGGGTCCTCAACACCCGTCGACGCACGGCGTGCTTCGCGTGATGATGGAACTCAAGGGTGAGCAAGTTCTGCGCACCAAACCAGTGATTGGCTACCTCCACACCGGCATGGAAAAGACAGCGGAAACGCTCACGTACATGCAGGGTTGCACCAACGTGACCCGCATGGACTACCTCGCTCCGCTGTTCAACGAGCTGGCATTCTCGCTGTCCACCGAGAAGCTGCTCGAGATTGAAATTCCTGAGCGAGCCACCTGGATCCGCATGCTCATGAGCGAACTGAATCGCATGAGCTCGCACCTGTTGTTCATGGCCACCAACGGTATGGACCTCGGCGCTGTAGGCATGATGATCTACGGCTGGCGTGAACGCGAAGAAGTACTCCAATTCTTCGAGAAGACCACCGGCCTGCGCATGAACCATAACTACATTCGCCCCGGCGGAGTAGCAGCGGATCTTCCACCCGACTGGCAAAAAGACGTCCTCGCTATTTGCGCTGCAGTTGAACCACGACTCGACGAATACGACACGCTGCTTACCGGCCAGCCCATCTTCTTGGACCGCACGCAAGGCGTTGGCGTGATCACCCAAGAAGAAGCTATTGCGCTTTCGGCCACCGGGCCAATTTTGCGTTCCACCGGTATCGAATGGGACCTTCGCAGGCACATGCCGTACCTGGCTTACGACAAAGTGGAATTCGATGTAATCGTCGGTACCCATGGTGATGCCTTCGATCGCTATGCCATCCGTTTGAACGAGATTCGCGAATCGATTCGGATCGTCCGCCAAATCGTTGACCTCATGCCGCTCGGTGATTACCGCACGCAAAACAAGAAGGTCACCCCACCACCGCGCTCACGTATCGATGAGTCGATGGAAGCACTGATCCACCATTTCAAACTCTTTACCGACGGATACAAAGTGCCAGCCGGTGAGGTTTACTGCGCCGTTGAATCTCCACGCGGAGAGCTTGGCGTGTACATGGTTTCCGATGGGGGAACCAAGCCGTACCGCATGCACGTTCGCGGACCATCGTTCGTGAACCTGCAGTCGATGCCTTCCATGGCTAAGGGCGCGATGGTTGCCGACATGATCGCCATCATCTCCTCGATCGACCCCGTATTAGGCGAGGTTGACCGCTAATGGAAGCCCTTTTCGAATTTCCTGCCTTCCTGATCGACAAGGCTCACGAATTCTGGAAGTGGAACAAAGCCCGCCGGCTCAAAGCCCATCAAGTTCGCCGGGTCGCAGAGATCAAGGCCGAACGAGGACAGACGTCATGATCGGTATCGCCACCTCGATTGCCGTGCCTGTTGTCAAAATGTTTGATTCAACCCTGAGCAGCGCCCGGCAAACGGTGATCGCTCGAAACGACCGTGGCTTTGTGCCAAAGGAAACTCGCTAAATGGCACGCTTTACTTCATCAAACCTTGAGCGCGCCAAGGAACTTATCGGGCACTATCCGCGGGCTAAGAGTGCAACGATTCCGCTTTGCCACCTGGCTCAGGAGCAAGACGGTTATGTCACCGAAGATGCCATGCAGCACATCGCCGAACTTGTAGGTGTCGCTCCTGCTGAGGTGTACGGAACGGCCAGCTTCTACGAAATGTTCAAGTTTCATCCCGTGGGCAAATACGTCGTCGGCGTGTGCACCAACATTTCTTGCATGCTCGTGGGCGGTGAGGAACTTCTTGCCCACGCCGAAGCATCGCTGGGTATTCGCACCGGAGCAACCACTGCTGACGGATTGTTCACGTTGGAAGAAATGGAATGCCTCGCTGCATGTACCGAAGCTCCCTGTCTCCAGGTGAACTACCGCTACGAATACAAAGTTTCCAACTCGGAATTTGACTCGCTCGTTGGTGCGATTCGTGCCGGGAAGCGCAACGACATTCCCCCGCACGGGACCTTGGCCACGATTCGTCAGTCGATTCCATCGGATCGCAGAGCCGGGCACGTAACGATCTAACCCGTTGGATTTCGGCGTCTGAAGTAAGCAGCAGAACTTGTAGGCCAGATTCACATCGAGGATCCATTAAGAACTTCGCCACGTCGTAGAACAACCGCAGTATCTCCGAAGGACCCGCTCGCCCCGTCAACACCAAAAAGGTCGACGAAAAAGGAACTTGTTATGCCAGCGCCAACCAAGATGATCACAACCAGGTGGGACCAAGCCGACGGGCATACCCTCGATGGCTTCCATCGCACCGGTGGATACGAGGCCTTGCGCAAGGCACTCACCATGAGTCCCGACGCGGTTCTTGATGAAGTCAAGGCCGCGAACCTGGCTGGTCGTGGCGGTGCAGGCTTCCCATGCGGCACCAAGTGGGGCTTCCTTCCTAAGGATGTGTTCCCCCGCTTCCTCGTGGTCAATGGCGACGAATCTGAGCCCGGCACCTACAAAGACCGCATTTTGATGGAGCGCGACCCGCACCAGTTGATTGAGGGTGTGCTGATTGCTTCTTATGCCATTAAGGCAGCGCAAGCGTTTATCTACATTCGTGGCGAAATGCCGGTTGCCCACGAGCGGGTTGCTGCGGCGTTGAATGAGGCATATGCGGCTGGCTATATTGGCAAAAATATCTGCGGAACCGATTTCTCCATCGACGTGGTGCTGCACTGGGGTGCTGGCGCGTACATCGTGGGTGAAGAAACCGCGCTGATTGAATCGCTCGAAGGCAACCGGGGCATGCCTCGCCTCAAGCCACCGTTCTTCCCCGCGGTAAAGGGCCTCTATATGCAGCCCACCGTGGTTAACAACGTTGAGACTCTGGCCAACATGCCCTACATCATCACCAACGGCGCAGCGAAGTTCACCTCGTATGGCAATGAAAAGAACTCCGGAACCCGGTTGTTCGCGGTTTCAGGTCATGTGAAGAATCCCGGCGTGTTCGAAGTTGAATTTGGTACTACGACCTTCCGCGAATTGTTCTACGACTTTGCCGGGGGTATTCGTGAGGACCGCAAGGTGAAGGCGTTTATCCCAGGGGGCGGTTCGGCCCCATGGTTCTACGAAGCCGACCTCGACACTCCTCTCGACGCTGGCGTGGTGGCTGGCAAGGGATCCATGTTGGGTTCCGGTGCCATCGTGGTCATGGACGAAACCACCGACATGGTGCGAGCCGCATGGCGTTTGGTGAAGTTCTTCGCAAAGGAGTCGTGTGGCAAATGCTCACCATGCCGCGAAGGTACCAACTGGCTCGAGAAGATTTACTCACGCATCTTGAATGGTCAAGGCCGCCCCGATGACATTGAGCTCCTGCTTGATGTGGCCGACAACATCAGCCCCGGGCTTACCTGGCCTCCCAAGCAAACGACCATTTGTCCACTCGGACCGTCGGCTGCCGCTGGTGCGTTGTTGAGCTCAATCCGCCACTTCCGTCCTGAGTACGAGGCGTACATTGCGGCGGCTACGGTATCGCGTCCTCAGATTCCGGTACTGGTCGCAGGTCAGTAGCCAAGTTCTACCGCACCGGGCGGTTCGAGTTCGCTAGCCTTTGGCTGGGGTTCCCGACCTTCAGTCCGTAAGCTGACTCACAAACTTTGCCGCTCCACCGCACTAACCCAGCCGTACAAACCTTGCTGCACAAACCCCGCTCCACCGTACAAACCTTGCCGTACAAACCTTGCTGCACAAACCTTGCTGCACAAACCTTGCTGCACAAATTCTGGATGCCACACGCTGAAAGCCGTCGCCAACACTCATGACTGATACCAAGACAACTGACGCCGTGGCCGACACCCCCGCACCCACACCACCGCCGAAGACGACCCTTACGGTCACCATCGACGGCAAGGCCATTGAAGCGAATCCGGGTGAGTTGCTCATTGCCGCGGCAGAACGCAATGGCACCTATATCCCAAGGTTCTGCTGGCACCCCCGCATGCGCGAAGTAGGTATGTGCCGTATGTGTCTGGTCAACGTTTCTGGGCCTCGTGGCATGTCGTTGCAACCGGCCTGCATGCAGCCCTGTGCCGAAGGCATGGTGGTGGATACAAAGTCCGAGGTGGTCAAAAAAGCCCAAGACGGAATTCTTGAATTCCTGCTGGTGAACCACCCCCTCGACTGCCCCGTGTGCGACAAGGGCGGCGAGTGCCCGCTCCAAGATCAAACGCTTACCTTCGGTCCGGGCGAATCACGGTTCATTGAAGAAAAGCGTCACTACGAGAAGCCGATTCCGATTTCTGAACTGGTACTGCTCGACCGTGAACGTTGCATCCTTTGTGACCGCTGCACCCGCTTCTCCAAAGAGGTGTCGGGCGATCCGCTCATTCACTTCATCAACCGCGGGAATGCCACCGAAGTCAACACCTTTCCTGATGATCCGTACGCTTCGTATTTCTCGGGCAACGTTGTACAGATCTGTCCCGTAGGCGCGCTTACTGCTTCGCCGTACCGTTTCGCTGCTCGCCCATGGGACCTTGACCAGGTTGAGTCGACCTGCACGAGCTGTGCCGTTGGTTGTCGGACCGTGGTGCAATCCAGTGGCGATCAAATCACTCGCTATCAAGGTGTCGACTCTGACCCCATCAACTGGGGTTGGCTGTGCGACAAGGGTCGTTTCGGATTCGAAGCTCTTGGTGCATCGAATCGTGTAACCACACCAATGGTACGTGCTTCGCGTAGTTCGGCTGCAGAATCGACCTCGTGGTCTGAAGCTGCGGGCCAGATTGCTGATCGTTTGCGTACATACCAACCCGAGCAAATCGGTTTCATTGGTGGAGCACGGCTTACCAACGAAGATCAGTATGCGTTCGTGAAGCTCGCCAAATCGGTACTCAAAACCGACAACGTTGACGCCCAACTTGGCGACGGTCTTCCTGGGGGGATGTGGCTGAGTCTCCCGCACGCCACTATCGATGATGCTGCTGCTGCAACGGCTGTAATCCTTCTCGGTGGCGACATCAAAGAAGAACTGCCGGTGCTGTTCATCCGCCTGCGCGATGCCATCACCAACAAGCGTCTCCCCGTAATCGAGCTCAGCCCGACGACCACCGGCATGAGTCCTTACGCTAAGCAATCGTTGCGCTACCGCTCAGGCGAGGCCGCCGTGTTGGTCAAGTCACTTCTCGGCGCAGCATGGGGCGGCGAATCGGTTGACCGCCAAATCGCAGGCGTGGAATCGGCTGATCTGAACGCTGCCGCTACTGCCCTGTCGGCCGCTCTTGCCTCCGGAAAAGGTAACGGCAAGATCGTCGTCATCCTGGGACGTCCTTCGGTTGCGGATTCGGTTGAGTCCATTGTTGAGGCCGCTGGTTTGTTGCGCTCGGTAGAAGCTGCGACATTTCTCCCAGCCATGCGCCGAGCCAACCTCCATGGTGCACTCGATATGGGTATGGCACCGGGTTTGCTACCCGGACGTGTGTCACTTTCCGACGGTGCCTCCTGGTTCGCCGCCAAGTGGGGTTCAGGACCCTCGGGCTTGGGCATGGACACCGCGCAAATGTTGGCGGCTGCTGCGGCTGGAACCTTGAAGGCCCTCGTGCTGCTCGGTGCCGATCCACTCAATGATTTCCCCGATCGCGCGCTTGCGGCAAAGGCTCTTGCCAAGGTTGACTATCTCGTTTCGGTTGATACGCACACAAACGATTCCAACGACCGTGCTGATGTACTGCTGCCTGCTGCGGGCTACGCCGAAAAGTCGGGAACGACCACCAACATGGAAGGCCGCGTTTCTCGTTTGGCCGCCAAAGTTTCTGCGCCTGGCGTTGCTCGTGCCGACTGGATGATTGCCTGGGAACTAGGCATGGCCCTCGGTTCAGATCTGGGCTTTGCTTCCATCGGCGAAGTCACCGCTGAGATTGCTGCCGTGGCACCATCGCACATGGGACTTACGTCGACGGTTCTTTGCGCTGCTGGAAACGCTGACGGAGTTTTGCTTCCCCTGGTCGTGGCCGCTGCACCGGTCGCAGTTTCAGCAGACGCAGCTCCTGGCGATGTGGTTGCTGCTGAGGTCGATGCAGTTGCTGGCGAGGTTGACTCGGACACTGTGGTTCCCGAGGGTCCGGCCGTTCCGAACTCGATCTCCTACCGTTTCACCACCACCGCTGCCGTTACTCCTGCGCCGGATTCGTATTCGATTCGTCTGCATTCCGGACGAGTTCTTTACGACAATGGCACTCTGCTCAAGGCCGCTCCTTCGCTGGGCAAACTCGCTCCTGCCCCGGGTGTGCACTTGCATCCCAATGAGATCGAACGTCAAGGTCTCGTCCCCGGACAGGCCGTCAAGGTCTTGTCGCAAACCGGCACGGTTACCTTGGCCATCATTGCTGATGATCGGGTACCTCGCGGAGTGGCTTCGATCCCGTTCAACCAAGCCGGTCCTGGTGCTGCGGATCTCATCGATTTCGCGTCGCTCAGTACCGAAGGCGTTACCCGTGTTCGGCTCGAATCCGTGAAAGGCTAAGCATGTCAATAAGTGCACTTAGTTCTGTAGCCAGCTCTGTGGTTTCCGGCTCGGTCTTCGCCTTGGAAAACGGCGACCCGTTGTTTGTTCCCGGGCGAAGCCTGTTCGGATGGCCTCTCCTGATCATTGGCGTCAAAGTTGTTGTTTCGTTGTTGTTCTGTCTTCTTGGCGTGTTGCTCATGGTGTGGTTCGAACGTAAAGCCATTTCCAAGATGCAGAACCGTGTTGGCCCGAACCGCGCCGGCCCGTTTGGTTTGCTGCAAACCCTGGCCGACGGAACAAAACTGTTCTTTAAAGAAGACCTGTTCCCGGAAAAAGCCGACAAATGGGTGTTCCGGCTGGCCCCGTATTTGAGTGCCGTTCCGGCGTTTCTGACCTTCTGTGTGATCCCGCTCGGTGGCACGCTCACCTTTGGTAGCTACTCCACCTACATGCAGCTGGCCGATCCCCCTATGGGTGTGCTGCTCTCGTTGTGTATCTCCGGCATTGCTGTGTACGGCGTGATGTTGGCCGGTTGGTCATCAGGCTCGAAGTACCCCCTCATCGGTTCGGTTCGTGCCAGTGCACAGATGGTGTCTTACGAAGCTGCGCTTGGTCTTTCGCTGGCGGCCGTTGTTCTGCAAAGTGGCACGCTGTCCACGCATGGCATCGTCGCCGCCCAGGCCGGCTGGCGTTGGAATGCCATCACCACCATCTTCATTCCGTTCGTTATTTTCTGCATCGCGGCAACCGCTGAATTGAACCGCCCGCCTTTCGACCTGGTTGAGGCCGAATCGGAATTGGTTGGCGGATTCCACACGGAGTATTCGTCCGCCCGGTTCGCCTTCTTCTTCCTGGCCGAGTTCATGAACACCATCACCATGAGCGCGCTTATCATCACGCTGTTCCTCGGTGGACCATCGATCCCGTTCAAGCTCCCGCTGCTCGGTTCGGTTTCACCGGTGTACTTCATGATCAAACTGATTATTCTTCTGTACACATACATTCTACTTCGCGCTACGTTGCCGCGTTTCCGTTACGACCAACTGATGGATCTTGGTTGGAAAAAACTCATCCCCGCGTCGTTGCTGTGGCTGCTGGTTCTCGCTGCCGCCAAACTGGGGAACGGCAACAAACTGCAAGGTCTGCGAAACGTTGGTATTGCCGCGGTTGGTTGTGCCATCGCTGCAGGGTTGCTTTCTGCGGCAATGAAGGTTGGACGCAAAACGTCTGAAGAAGAACATGCTGGTTCTGGTGCTGGCTCCGGAATTGGAACCGGCAAAGGCCCCAATGACCGTCGACTTTCGGCTGGAAGGTTCTAATGGGTTACCTCGAAGGTTTCCGCATCCCGCTGCAGGAACGTCTGCGTAAAGACGTCCGCACCGAGTCCTATCCCGACACGATCCGCCCCAAGCCGGAGCGGTTCCACGGGCGTCACGTTCTGAACCGTTACGAAGACGGCATGGAAAAGTGCATCGGTTGCGAACTGTGCGCTGGCGTTTGCCCGGCAAAGTGCATTTACGTGCGCGGAGCCGACAACGATCCCGACAATCCCACCTCACCGGGTGAGCGTTACGGCTTTGTGTACGAGATCAACTACCTGCGCTGCATCCACTGCGACCTGTGCGTTGAGGCTTGCCCTACCGAGGCCATTACCGAATCGAAGATTTTCGAATTCAGCTTCACCAACCGTCGCGATGCGATTTACACCAAAGACGAACTTGTTGTTGGTGACGATGGCAAGCCCCGTGTGCAGCCTTGGGAAGACGGGCGCAATGCCTCCGAGCCACTTTCTGGTTGGATGCGGGCGACGGCTCCCGGTGGCAACAGTGCTTTTGAAGGCGATTCGCTGTGGTCGGGCGATCTTGGTACTGGCGTACGTGCCGGTGAACCGGGACAGTTGGCTGAAGCAATCGAACGCAAAGCACGCATGGCTGCTGCTGCGAAAGCCGCCGCAGGTTCTGGCGCTTCATCTGGATCGCATGGTTCAGGTTCAGTTGGCTCGTCAAATGCAGGGGGCCACCACTAATGGCTGAATGGCTAGTCTTCGCTGCCGGCACCCTGCTGGCTCTTCTCGGTGCCGCCGGTGTGCTCACCATGCGCAACCCGGTGCATGCTGCTCTGTTCTTAGTGCAGACACTGTTCGGAATCGCGGTGCTGTTCGTTTCGCTTCAGGCCCACTTTTTGGCCGCTGTGCAGATCATTGTGTACGCAGGGGCCATCGTGGTGTTGTTCCTCTTCGTGATCATGTTGCTCGGTGTTGACAAGAGCGACGCGAAAGCTCCTGAGATCCTGAAAGGTCAACGAGTCATGGCCGCCGTGATTGGTGGCATCGCCCTTGTTGAGCTGTTACTGATTTCGCGAGTGAACGTGGCTCTTGGGGCAAAGGGCGGTTCCGGAACTCTCGACGGGCCAGGCACCAATGTGGAAAAGCTCTCCGAGGCGGTGTTCACCAAGTTCCTGTTCCCTTTTGAGATCACCTCGATCTTGTTGGTTATTGCCGTAGTTGGCGCAGTGCTGCTGTCACGCAAGCCAAAAGCCCTTGATACTGCCGCTGGTTCTAGTGCTCGCGGTTCTAGTGCTAGCGGTTCCGGTGTCGCTGGTTCCGTGGGAGGTGCTGCGTAATGCTCGGTGCTGTTCTTGCTGCCATCGGTAAACCCAATACTTCGGCTTACCTTGCGGTCGCGGCTGTGCTGTTCACTATGGGTGCCACTGGGTTGTTGCTGAAGCGCAACGTCCTGGTGATGTTCATGTGTTTGGAGCTCATGCTCAACGCGGTCAATCTCACGTTCGTGGCGTTCTCGCGTGAACTCAACGACATTGGTGGCCAAGTCATCGTGTTCTTTTCCATGGTCGTAGCCGCCGCTGAAGTAGTGGTTGGCCTCGGCATCATTGTGTCCATTTTCCGCCGCCGTAAAATCGGTGCCACGGCGGACAGCGCATCGCTGCTCAAAGGCTGAGGGCAGTACATGCTTGATCTTGTTTGGATAATTCCTGCGCTCCCACTTCTGGGGTTTTGCATTCTTTTATTGATTGGTAGGCGCATTGGCGAACCACTCTCCGGATACCTGGCCACGGCCATGGTTGGCGGATCGTTCCTTGCCGCTGTAGGCGTGTTTCTCTCGCTCGTTGGGAAGGACGAATCCGAGCGCGCTTTCACGCTGACAATGTTCTCGTGGATTCCTTCGCTAGGGGTAAACGCGGCGCTCTTGGTGAACCCGCTGTCGATCATCATGGTCCTCTTCGTTACCGGCATCGCCACGCTGATTCACATTTTTGCTATCGGCTACATGCATGGCGATCCACGATTTCCACGGTTCTTCACGTACTTGAACTTGTTCGTGTTTTCCATGCTCATGCTGGTGTTGGCCGACAACTTCGTTCTCATGTTCCTGGGCTGGGAAGGTGTGGGTGCGTGTTCGTATTTGCTCATTTCGTTCTGGTTTGAGAAAAACTCTGCAGCGACGGCTGGCAAGAAGGCCTTCGTGGTCAACCGCATCGGCGACTTTGGCCTGATGGGTGCCATGTTCCTGATCTTCCAACACACTGGCTCCTTGCAGTACAACCAGGTGTTCAGGATCATCGAGGAAAAAGGCATGTCGACGGGAACCGCAACGGCCATTTGCGCCTTGTTGTTCGTAGGTGCTTGTGGCAAGTCTGCACAGTTGCCCCTCTACGTTTGGTTGCCCGACGCCATGGAAGGGCCAACTCCGGTATCCGCGCTTATTCACGCAGCCACCATGGTCACCGCTGGCGTCTACCTGATGGTACGTGTACATCCTTTATTGGAACTTGCTCCGAACGTGATGACCGTTGTCGCTTGGGTTGGTGCACTCACCGCGCTGTTTGCCGCCACCATTGCCACGAGTCAGAACGACATCAAAAAGGTGCTGGCCTATTCCACGATTTCGCAGCTTGGCTACATGTTTCTCGCCGTTGGTGTTGGAGCGAACATCGCCGCCATTTTCCACATGGTTACCCACGCGTTCTTCAAAGCTCTGATGTTCCTTGGTGCCGGTTCGGTCATTCATGGCATGCACGGTGTGGCTGATGATCCCCAGGACATGAAGTACATGGGCAACATTCGCAAGTTCATGCCCGTTACCGCCATCACGTTCTTGATTGGCTGGCTTGCTATCGCTGGTGTGCCGCCGTTTGCTGGTTTCTGGTCGAAGGACGAAATTCTTCTGGGTGCATACGAACACAACAAGCTGCTGTGGGTCGTGGGTTTGATCACCGCACTTATGACTGCGTATTACATGACCCGCCAAATTGTCTTGGTATTCTTCGGCAAAGAACGCTTCGGTGCTGCGGCGGTTGCTTCTGGTGAGTCACAAGCCCATGACGCAGATGCTCACGCTGTTGCGTCGCCGGTTGTTGCGGTCGCTGCGGTAGCTGCGGTAGCTGCGGTCGATCATGCACAAGATGGCCACGATGCACAAGAGGGACATGATGGACATGGGGCGCATACCCCGCACGAGTCCCCAGTCTTAATGTTGCTGCCGTTGGTCGCCCTTGCTGGGTTGGCCATTGTGGGTGGTTTCATGAACACGCCGTTCACCAAAAAGTTTGAGTTCCTCGCCAAGTGGTTGGAATCGGCCAAGATCCCGGGAACGGAAATGGGCGCCTTCGTTGGCGAACACCACAGTGCCGTTGCCGGTGGAACCAAGTTCGTGCTCGCCCTGATCGCCATCGCCTGCGGGTTGGCTGGCATTGCCATTGGCTGGAAGCTCTGGTCTCGCAGTGCCGATAATCCAAAGCTGGAGCCGGCGTTGCTAAAAAAGGCGTACGGCGTGGACAACATTTACTCGGCATTGGTTGAGAAGCCCGGTCATGCACTGGCGAACTTCTCAGCGTTTACTTTTGACAAGAAACTGGTTGATGGCATCGTGAACGGCTTCGGTTCGGTTCTCACGCGAATCGGCGGTGTGGTTCGGCGGGTGCAAAACGGTTACGTCCGTTCCTATGCGGTTGGTTTGTTGGGCGGCGCCGTAGTCATTCTTGGTTACCTCATCGTGAAGACGGCGGCTTAAGTCATGAATCTGTTCG
>JAYTWN010000444.1:0-6192 GCA_043743435.1 Acidimicrobiia bacterium | reverse complement strand
ACCCAACAAGCCCCAGCGCACCTAAAGCCAAAGGAAGTGCTCGGCGGCCTCGACTGGGCACCCACTCCGTCGCCTTGATCGTGTTGACAGAATTTACCGTGCTACCACCAATCGCCGGGCTGGCCGATTTCGCCGTTGACACCGATCCAGAACCGGACGTTCGCGAACCAGAAGATCCAGACGCCGCAGCGCTAACGTTGGAAACGACACCATCTGCAGCACCAGCCACGCCGGTACCCGCGTTGGCCGTACCAGCGACAACGGCCGCACCGGCTGCACCAGCAAGTTTTGATCCATTGATGTCCAGCAACCGATCATTCAACCGATCATTCAACCGATCAGTCACAGCACCAGAAACGTCACCCACTGCATTCGTAGCCTCACCGACAGCACCGGCAACCGAGGTCCCGCTCACGACGTCCCCCGCCGGTTTTTCTGACTTTTCAAGACTTCTCCCGAGCCCGGACTCTTCAAGATTTGTCCCCGGTCCCGACTGAGCAATTTTGGCTGCCGCTGAGCTCAGCGCTGCACTTGCTGGCGCTGCTGCAGAAGCTCCTGCGTTCTTGGAAACGTTCAGCCCATCCTTGGCGGCTTCAGCAAGCTTCTCTGCTTCTTCGGCCGGATTTGGAATTGGTTTGCCGAAGAGCCGGCGCTTGCGTTTGTCCGACATGATTTACGCCTCCCCTGGGCGGCCAGCAGTGAGCCGCTCGGTGTATGCGGCAAATCCGGCTTCATCACCGTTGGCCAGATAACGCGATTGCCCGGCCCAGGTCACCAGACTCGGGGCGAAGGTCATCCCCGCGGCTTCGATAGCTGCGCGAAGTTCGGCGTCGGTTGCATTTGCGAGTTCTGCGAAGGTGTTGATTCCGGCTGTTTGCAACGCCGTCTCGATCTTTGGGCCGATGCCTTCGATTTGTTGCAGATCATCACCGTTGCCAAACTTTCGGCTACGTGACCTACGGGCTACGTCGGTTCCTTCTGATACGTCGATTGTGGAACCCGCGGTCCGAGTTACTGCTGAAGTGCCGTAGTCACCGTCGCCCCCTTGTTCAGCGGTCCATGCCGACGGGTCCTGTCCGGCCACGAGGTATTCGGTGTAGGCGGCAAACCCATTGTGATCTCCGGCGGCGAGATACCCAGCTTGACGAGACCAGGTGGGCAGGCTCGGAGCAAATTTGAGGTTCGCACGTTCTAGCGCGCCACGTAATGTTCGCTCATCAGCATCGCGTACCGCTTCGAAGGAACGGAATCCCGCCCCCTGCAAGGCACGGCTAAATGCAGGCCCCACACCCTCAATTTTTTCAAGATCGTCCACAGCTCGACTGCGAGTACTGGCCAGCTGAGCTCCGAGCTCCGCTAGTTCAGCTTCACGTTCAGCAATGGTCGATTGGTAAGAGGCAACAGTTTCTTCATGATTAGCAACGGTTGACGAAAACCCTTGAATTTGCTGTTCAAACCCACCTAAGCGATTTCGAGTAACTTCGTGCGACGCAGATTCTTCGGCCAAATGCGATCGAGCGTTATGCGCCTCGTTTTGTGCAGCCGTAAGTTCGTGACGCAACCGTTCCCCTTCGCTTCGTAACGAATTCACGAGTTCCTCAGCGCCGGTGTGGGAGTTCTTTACTAAGGCTAGGTCAGCCTGGAGCACCTGAATTTGCACACTGTGACCATCACAGTTTCGGTTGGCTTCCTGCAAAGCATTAGCCGAGGCGGAAAGCTCTGCGCGCAGACGATCGGCTTCTACACTTTCTTCTTTCGCCGTAGCGAGTTGGCGACGGAATTGGGCAAGTTCTGCTTCGGCTTCGATACCTGATTCGCGTGAGGCTTCAAGGGAAGCTCTCAACGAACTCAGCTCACCATCGCGTGTTTCCATTTGTCCACTAAGGCCTTGAACATCAGCGCTCAGTTCACCGTGCATTGATCGGGCACCGTCGAGATCGATCTGCAGTTGTGCCATAAGTGATTCACGGGTCGCAATGTCTGCGCGCAGTCGATCAAGCTCAGCATCGGCCCCGGCCAGGTCGTTGCGGAAACGGTCGCGTTCAACCGCAACAGCACCTTGTTCTGTACGCAGACGATCAAGCTCAGCGTCTGCACCTGAAAGGTCGTTCCGGAAGCGATCTCGCTCAGCCAGTGTTTCGGCCAACGAGGAACGCGTCCGGCTAAGTTCGCTCTCTGCTTCGATACCTCCTTCACGGGCAGCGTCGAGCTGGGCTCGCAGCGCTCCAAGCTGATTTTGATGCGCATCAACACTTGAGGAGAACCCTTGAATTTTGCTGGTTGATTCGGCCTCGGCCCGGCGGGCTCCTTGAAGCTCAACGTGCAGGCGAGAGAGCTCTTCGCGAGCTCGTCCCGCTTCAGCTTCGGCTTCTTCGGCGCGATTTCTGGCATGGCCGATTTCGGCGTCGTAGGAAGCTCGGGCCGAGTTGATTTCGCCTTCAACTTCATGTATCCGATTACGGCTGAGAGACAGTTGGTTTTCGAACTCTCCACGTTGACTGTCGAGCGACGCCCGCTCTTGAACACTGCGACCAAGTGCTACTTCGAGTTCGTCGACTCTGTGATGGGTGGCCTCGGTGTCGGCAATCCATTGGTTACGTTGGTGGGTGAAGGAGGCTCGTTCGTTGTCGAGTTCTGCGCGCACACCGTTGAGTTGATCGTGCAGTCCACCGATTTCGGAGCGCACGCTGTTGAGCTCTGCCACCGAGTTGCCGCTTGCCGCACGGGCTCCTTCGACTTCGGAGCGAACGGATCCCAAATCATTTTCTAATTCGCCCACACGCGACCGCCAGCTGTTCAGCACGCCTTCATGCTCGGCCCGAAGTGCAGCGAGGGTTGCCTCGTGATCGGCTTGCAGTTTGCCAGAATTGGATTCTGTATCGCCGGCGAACCGAGCGATCGTGCTCTCATGGACTTGGCGTTGAGCGACCACAGCCTGCTCATGTTCGGCTTGCAAGTTTCCGAGAAGTCCTTCGTGTGCTTCGCGTTGCACGGTAACTTCACGCTCGTGCGCGGAACGAAGATTTCCCACGAAACCTTCATGCTCGATTCGTTGGGCTTCCAAGGCTGTTTCCAATGTAGCTTCGAGGGTCCGGTCGTGTTCAAGGCGAAGGCTTCCTAGGGCTCCTTCGTGGTCGTTCCGGTGAGTCAAAAGGGTTTGCTCATGCTCCGCTCGAACGCTACCGAGTTGTATCTCGTGGTCCCGGCGTAACGAGGAAAGCAGGCTGTCGTAGTCACTCTTCATCGAAGCCAGACGGGCATTGAGCGTGGCCTCGTGCTCTGCTGACGTTTCGGCTCGAACGCGGGCGGTGATGTCTTTGGCGAGGCTGGCGTTGAGGTCGGTAGTGACTTGGCTGGCGACCTGTGACCGGGCTTCAGTCACCGCTTTTTCGCGGTCGACCTTGGCGGTTGCCTGGAGGCTCTCGAATTGACTGCGCATGGTGGTGAGCTCAGCGTTGAGCTTGGCAGTTTGTTGCTTGTGGGCATCAACTTCGCCGACGAGACCTTGGACACGGGTTTTGTGGGTGTCAACCTCACCAGAAAGTGTGGAGATCTTGGTGGCATCGGCAGGGGCCGAAGAGACTTTGGCTTTGTCTAGGTCGAGGCGAAGGCCTTTTACTTGGTCTTCTCGTTCAGCGAGAGCGGTACGTAGCCCACCGTGTTCGAATCTAAGAGCGGAGAGTTCCTTCTCCAGTTGAGCCCGAGCTGCTCCTGAGGCGCTGGCTTCGGATCGAAGGAGGTCCATCTGTCCTTCAAGATCAGAGGACTGTCCCCCAGCGAATTGTGATGCTGACGACGATGATGCTGAGCTGGAGCGGATCTTGCGCCAGCGGATGCGCCAGAGCCAGTAGCCGACGAGCAAGCCAAGCAAGAAGGTGAGGATTTGGATAAGGAGTGTTTGGGCGAGAAACCACTTCACGGAAAACAACCTTTGCTAGAACGCCGTCAGTCCACGTTTGGGTGACGAATTGGGTTGGAGCGCCCGGGGAAGGTCAAACTACGGACAGCCAAAAGCCGTCGCAGTTTTCGGTGAACGTTCGTGCAGAAATGAACGAGAACCAAAACGCCCATGGAAGCTACCAATCCCACGGAACAATTGCGACCGAAACTTGCAGAAACACTCACGCATCGTGGTTGCAGCTGTAGCTTTTTACCCAGTTCACGACCTAATTGGGCAGACTTCCCGAGCTCAAAGGGACAATTCAACCGCTCATCGTGGTTATCTGCCCCGATGGGTGGTGTAGGCAGCCCCGACAGGAATATGAGGAGCCCATCCTTATTGACCCGTCAACGGCGATTTGGCGGCTACGGTCGCCAGTGCATGGGCGTACTTCGTTTCTCTTTCGGCACAATGGGTTCTGGCAAAAGCACCCTGGCACTCCAAATTCACCACAACCTTTCCCGTAGAGCCAAACGCGGCATGCTGTTGTCCCAACTCGATCGAGAAGGAGCGTTTGTTTCGAGTCGATTAGGGGTTTCGGTCGAAGCGGTCCAGGTGACTCCCGAAGTTGACCTCTATGCCACAGCTTCTCGCTATGCCGCTGACCATGGCGGGCTGGACTATCTCGTGTGCGATGAGGCTCAGTTCTACACCGACGCTCAAATCGAACAACTCGCCCTCGTGGCCGATGTGCTCAACGCAGACGTCTATGCCTTTGGCTTGATCACCGATTTTCGTGGGCGACTCTTTACCGGCACGCAACGGCTGTTGGAGCTCGCCGATGAGCGGGTGCAACTCCAAGTTGAGGCGCGCTGCTGGTGCGGGGAGCGGGCCACCCACAACGGCCGTCTCGTCAACGGCGTGATTGTGTATGAAGGCGAAGTAGTAGTGGTTGGTGATACCGATCAGCCAACAAGTGAACCGCTTTTTGGTGATGTGGTGACTTATGAGTTGCTGTGCCGGAATCACTACAGAAACGGTGTCGTTGGTCGCTAGATAATCTGCACCCTTCACCGGCCCTAATCACCCCGCCCGCTATCCCCGACCCGCTAGCTGCGATACGGCTGGGCAGTCGACGGAGCGGCGCCTCTTAAGTCTCAAAGTGTTTTGGGTTGGCGATAGCCAAGCGAAGCGTGACCGTCCGGCGCAATGCCCCAGCCACTTCGCTCAGTTTGTCGTCATAGGTTCCCGCACGAATCGCCGCGGTCAGCGCAAGTTCGCCATCGTAAACGTTTGCACTATCAATGCCAAGTACACGTAGGGTTTCAGCATGGGCCACGTGAAGTTCGGGCGCTAGAGCCAACTCCCGTTCGACCATCGACACCACGTTGGAGGCCACTCGACTGTGAAACTGCGTACGGCCCGAGGTATTCACTCGCACATCGGTATCGAGATATTCGCGCACTGCTTCAAGCAACAACGATGCCGACGGGTGACCAGCAACCGAGCCAGCATCTCCTGGCTCAGCCGTCGATGGAAGCAGCGGAGTCCGGACTCGGGACAAATCTTGCGAAGCCTGGTCTTGCGAAGCCTGGTCTTGCGGTGCCCCCAGCAGGGTCAACAGATCGTGTTCCTGTTCCGCCACTCGACGGCCAATCGCGGCAAGTTCTACCGACCGGATCATTCCCGTGACGTGAGCATTGGCTTGCACCAAGCACATGATGCCCCACAGGAGCGTGCCCGCAATTTCCCACCATTGAATCCGTTCCTCAGAAACCGAACCCCCACCAGCGTGTTCATAGGCGCGCAGAAGTTCTGCATACGTACCTAATCCGGCAACGGGCTGTTTCCCACCGAATCGCCACGCTCGAACGCAAAGCCATCCCATGTCTTCGGCTGGGTCGCCGAGATGTGCGAGTTCCCAGTCGAGAACGGCGGCCAACCCTTGTTCGTCGATGATCACATTGCCCAATCGAAAGTCCCCGTGAACAATCACGTCGGCCACGGGAGCCCGTTGATGGGCTTGGAGCCAACGAAACGCAAGTTCGAAGGTGGGGCTGGGGTGACCGATCTCGTCGAGCACGCCTCGGTATTTCTTCAGCGGGTCAAGGTGTTCGAGTCCAGCGACTGCCTCGATTGGGGCACTATGCAGTTTGGCGAGCGCAGCACCCATTTGGGCAACCGACACCGATCGTGCGTACGCATAGGGTTCGTCACGCAGAATTTTGCGGGCGATCGTTTCTCCCTCGACTCGGTGCATAACCAAGAAGCCAGTTCCGAGTACGTCGGGGTCAGCGTCGCCACTGGCTAGG
>JAYTWN010000443.1:0-3420 GCA_043743435.1 Acidimicrobiia bacterium | reverse complement strand
TCCCCGATCCGGTAGACCTCCCTGGCAACGCCCGACTCCGTAACCGTTGACTTAGAAAAGTCTGCCAGCGCATCATGTTTGCTCATCGGGTCGTCCTTTACGTCGCGAAATGTCGACTCTGTTCTATTCCTTGGCGGGGGCGGGGAAGCGTTCTCGAAGGAGGCGTTTGAGGGCTTTGCCGGAGGCGTTGCGGGGGACTTCGTCGACAAATTCTACCGATTTGGGTTGTTTGAACCGGGCGAGTTTACCGTCGCACCATGTCAGTACATCCTCTGCGCGCAGAGCAGTTCCCGCATGATCGGCCGTGCGGACCACAACGGCCAAAGGTGACTCGCCCCAACGAGGGGATGGCTGGGCGACGACGGCGACTTCGCGAACCCCAGGATGCGACAGGATCACGTTTTCCAATTCGGCAGGGTAGATGTTTTCGCCGCCGGAAATAATCATGTCTTTCATGCGGTCCTGAATGGTCACAAAGTCCTCGGCGTCCATGGTGGCCACATCGCCGGTATGCAACCAGCCATCAACAACGGTTTCTTTGGTTGCGGCTGGATTGTTCCAGTAACCCTTCATCACATGACGGGAACGCACAAGCAGTTCGCCAGCTTCTTCGGGATCACAATCGGTACCGTCGGCGCGAACCACGCGCACCTCCGTCAGCATGTAGGCCTTGCCCGACGAGCCAACTTTTCGCACGGCGTCTTCGTGGCCAAGAATTGATCCTGGACCACCAGATTCAGTGAGGCCATAGGTTTGCAAAAGGCCAATACCCTTGGCCATGCACTGCTCGATCAACGTGACAGGAAGCGGAGCGGCGGCACACCACAGGTTGTTGATCGAGGTGTGATCGTGTTTGGAGGCGTCGTACACATTGAGAAGTGCGCTTAGCATTGCCGGCACAACCAAACCGCTGGTGATCCGCTCGCGACCAACCACATCCCACACACCGTTAGGATCGAACGCCTTCATAATGACGACGGTTGAGCCCCCAAAAATCGCTACTTCCATGGGGAGCAAACCGCCGAGATGGAACATAGGCATGACCATCAAATAGCGACCGGCCAAATTGAAATCCTCTGAAGAACCCAGATTGGAAAAGATCGCCCACAACTGGCCTTCGTGGGTAAGCATGGCGCCTTTCGGAAGACCGGTTGTGCCTGAGGAATAACACAGGCACAACACGTCGTCACCACCGGCTCTTATACCTGGTGATTCAGCCGAGGCCGCAGAACGAAGCGCATGAAAATCAACAGACCAATTGATCGCAGCGCTAACCCCAGAGACGACAACAGCAGAACCGGTGACCACTTGCACCCAATTGGTAACCACCGTCGTCCCCCGGCTTCGAAGCTCTGAAACAATCGGAGCAAAATTGTCACCGAATACCATGGTGTTTGCGCCGGAGTTGACTAACAAATATTCCAGCTCGTCGGCTACCAAACGCCAGTTCAGTAACACAACGATGCCGCCGATCTTCGCTGAACCGTAAAAGCACTCCATGAACTCGATGGAATTCGACAGCAAAAGGGCCACGCGATCCCCAGGTTTCACGCCAAGCGCATTGAGTGCGTGCCCGGTCTGATTGGTCCGATCGTCGAGCTGCCTAAAGGTAAGTCGCTCTCCGGTCGTTGTATCGACCACGGCTTCTTTGGTGGGGTTGCGTGCAGCCCGACGCGCAAGCACGTCGCCCATATTGGACGTATACATTCGAACTCCTCGTAGCGGTCGCAACGCGGTATCCGGAACCGCCGCGTGTCCAACGCCCGAACTCTTGTCGGGCTCAGCCTGTGAAGCAAATGAATTGTCCGCTCAATGGAACGTGACCTCGCAACTGAAACAGCGACTAACGCTAGCGACCTGATTCAGAGGTCGGTCCCGGAATTGGCGAGCCGCGGTTCGTCGCTGGAAACGACAAGGAAGACACTGCCTGCCCTGCCCAATCAGAACGACGAGGCCGCAGCAAGCTGCGAAGCTCGCGGATAATTCTGCTGCGAATCTCTGGATCAGGTCTCAAGAGGCAACGGACCGACGAAGGCCGATTCAGCGCAGGGGATTGTTCGTAAACTTTTTCGGCGTTCGAGTCGGGCAATATGAACGCCTTGGTGGGAAGGTTAGACAGCAATCCGCAATCCGCAGTCCGCAGTCCGCAATCCGCAATCCGCAATCCGCAGTCCGCTCATCGGACCACTCAGAAAACCACTCCATGTATGGGGGCGCTTGTCACCCGGAACGGTGTGTGAGAGCCCCCAAAAGGTGATCAAAATTCGGTGGCGCGTCTGGTTCTGAGAGTTCGGCTGGCCGAAGGGGGAATTTCCACCATGCTTTAGGAGACGCGATCCGGCCTTGTCGGTCGGTTGAGAGCACCGGCGGTTCGGGTGACGAAATCGGCTCGGCGTCGAGTGGAGAAGAACCAACACCATGCTTGGGACGCATCAACGGCCGTTGAACGGTCAAAAATGCGGACAATGCGGCCTAAACGCGTCATGATGAAGCTATGACGACTGCCCCCGATGCTGCGTTTACCCTCACTGATCGTTATGACGCACTGGAAGGCGAAGTACTGGTCACCGGTATTCAGGCCTTAGCGCGTGTGCCGATCGATCAAATGCGCGCTGATCGCCTAGCCGGGCTGAAAACCGCTGCCTTTGTCTCCGGCTACCAAGGCTCGCCGCTGGGTGGCTTTGATCGTGAATTGCTTTCACATGGTCCGCTATTGGAGCAGTACGGCGTGAAGCTGTGGCCGGGCCTCAACGAAGAGTTGGCGGCAACCGCGGTTGTAGGTAGCCAGTTGGTTTCTACCATGCGTGAAGCCAAGGTCGACGGTGTTGCCGGGTATTGGTATGGCAAGGCACCGGGTCTCGAACGAGCGGCCGACGCGATTCGCCACGCCCAGCACGCTGGTACTGCACCACGCGGTGGCGTGCTCGCTCTCATCGGTGACGATCCTGCTTGTAAAAGTTCCACGGTTGCATCGCGGTCTGACGCATTCGTAAGTGCACTTGGCTTTCCCTTTCTCGATCCGGGCACCATGCAGGACGCATTGGATCTGGGTCGTCACGGTATCGAAATGTCCCGTATTTGTGGCATGTGGGTTGGCCTGAAAGTCGTTACCTCTTTGGCCGACGGTTCAGGCCTCGCGAACATTGCCGCCGACCGTCTCTCCCCAGTCATTCCCACCTTGGAACGTGATGGTGCTTTCTGGCATCCCACTCTTTCAGGTTTTGTCTCGGCGCCAATGTCACTTACCCAAGAGGTGGAACTGTTTGGGCCTCGGATGGAATTGGCTCAGCTTTACGTGGAGCAAAACGGCATCAATGTTGACGTCATTTCTTCGCCCTCGGCCTGGCTCACTATCGTCGCTTCGGGCTACACCGCAGAGCTGGTTTTGGGTGCACTGAAGGTACTGGGCCTCGATGCAGA
>JAYTWN010000442.1:0-5418 GCA_043743435.1 Acidimicrobiia bacterium | reverse complement strand
TGAAGCCGACCGTCCTGCCTATGTCCGTATCGAACGCCATGATGTTGGGGGTGTCGACGTTGCGGTATTGCGGCTTGAGCGGCCCAAGGTCAATGCCATTTCACCGGAACTCACCTCAGATTTGTTGGCCTGTGTCGACGAGCTGAACGCCAATCTGCCCGGCGCCGTGATTGTGTATGGAGGCGAGAAGATTTTCGCAGCGGGAGCCGACATTGCTCGCTTCGCCGGACCCGATGGGGCGCGAGTTATTGGCGGTGAATTGCGACGAGCTTTCGATGCGTTGGCGGCTCTTCCCCGCATGGTGATTGCTGCCGTTGCCGGTTATGCGCTGGGTGGGGGCTGCGAATTGTCGTTGGCGTGCGACGTGCGGATTGCGTCGGAAACTGCGGTGTTTGGTCAACCAGAAATTTTGCTCGGCATCATCCCCGGTGCCGGTGGAACGCAGCGATTGGCTCGTCTCGTCGGCCCCGCGAAAGCCAAGGACATTTGCTTGTCTGGTCGTCAGGTCAAGGCCGAAGAAGCATTGCGGATCGGCCTCTGTGACCGAGTGGTTCCTGCTGCTGAGTTGTTTGATGCGGCATTGGCATGGGCGGCAGAGTTTGCTCGTGGCCCGCTGACCGTGCAGGGCTACGCCAAACGGGCAATCGACGCCGGACTCAACGGTTCGCTTGCCGATGGATTGGCCATTGAGCAAGATCTTTTCGTCGCCGCATTCCGAACCGAAGATGCTGTTGTTGGCATCAAGTCGTTCCTCGAAAACGGCCCCGGCAAAGCCCAATTCACCGGCCGCTAGTTCGGGGCAAGATTCAGGCCAATCCTTGCCGGTGCTGGGAGTATCTGGAAATGCAAAACGGGTTGGTTTGGTGTTTGCCAGAACCAACCCGTTTCGTTTGTCTTTTTACCGTCTCGTTGACGATGGTGGTGCGAGTTAGATAGCGGCGAGGGCTGCGTCGTAGTTGGGTTCGTTGCCTACTTCTGAAACGAGTTCAGTGTAGGTGACGGTGCCTGCAGGATCGATAACGACTACAGCGCGAGCGGCCAGACCGGCGAAGGCGGAATCGGCAACTCGTACGCCATAAGCTTCCAAAAACTCCGGGTTGCGGAAGGTTGAAACTGCGGTGACGTTGGTGAGGCCTTCAGCTCCACAGAAGCGACCCTGAGCGAAAGGCAGGTCAGCCGAGACGCAAAGTACGACGGTGTTTTCCTTTTCGGATGCCCGCTCGTTGAAGGTGCGAACGCTCTTGGCGCACGTTGGGGTATCAACGCTCGGGAAAATATTCAGGACTACGTTCTTGCCCGCGTAGTCAGCCAGGGTTGCAGCGGAAAGATCGCCTTTGGTGAGGGTGAAGGCAGGTGCGGTCGTTCCAGTTGAAGGAAGGTCGCCGGATGTATTGATGGGGTTGCCCCCGAGAGTGATTTGAGCCATGCGGAGACGCTATCGCACTGTGGTGAAGTGCGGAAGCAGGACGCGTCGGACACGCAGCAGATGTCCTGGATCAGCTCCGTATCGAACGCACGCAATACCTCTGCCCGGCGGATCAAGATCGTTGCATGCAGGATTCGGTGCCAGCCGAAAACGAGCAGCTTGCGTGCCGCTGTGCTGTGCCAATGGTTTGGAGACCTTGAATCACTCCTGAGGCCAAGACGAAAGGATGCCGCAGTAAAAACAGATGCGCAATGAATTGCGCATCCAACCCACCTAGGCAATGGTGAAGGTTCCTACTTCGGCCCAGCTGCCCAATGACGAGTGATGCGGAATAACTCGTACGGTGTAGCCGTACCGGCCTGCTTTGTTGGATTGCAGCGATGCCGCGAAGCTCCCGTCGGGGTCTTGACTCATGATGGTCAGCGCGGGGTTTTCCAGTTCGTCGTTGAGACCGACCGTGCCATGGAGGAGCTGTACTTGCACATCGGTGGATTGCAACACGCCCAAGTTGATATGTGCACGAATGATTCTGGTGGAATCCACGTCGGCAACTTCGGGACCTTCACCCTGGACTGAATCAACTTTTACTCCAGCCCAAGCTGCGGAAACGTGAGACTTCCACGCAGCAAGTGACTTGGCGGCGTCGAGGCCTTTACCAACGACGGCATCGGCTCGGCGAGCGGCGGGCTCGTAGAGGTTGGTGGTGTAATCGCGAACCATGCGTGAGGCTTGCACATCGTGACCAAGCGTGGCGAGGGAGTGCTTCATACGGAACACCCAACGCTTCGGCACAATGGTTTGTGCTGAGCCAGTCCACGCTGCAGAATCAGGACGGTCATAGAACAGCGGGGCAACTTCACGCTCGAGCAATTCGAACAGTGCGTTGGCTTCGGCGCGGTCCTTCTCTTCGTCGGTGCCGATGGTGGCACTGGGAATAGCCCAACCGTTTGACGGGTTTGAAGCAGTGGCGGGTTGGTACATCTCATCCCACCAGCCATCGAGAATGCTGAGGTTCAATGAGCCGTTCAGCGTGGCCTTTTCGCCCGAGGTGCCACAAGCTTCCATGGGGCGACGAGGATTGTTGAGCCAAACGTCGGAGCCTTGGTAGAGCATGCGGGCCACGCCGATGTCGTAATTCTCAACAAAGGCAATGCGATGGCGAATGGCTGGATCAAGTGAGAACTGGATGATCTGCTTGATCAGTTCCTTGCCCAGTGCGTCGGCGGGGTGTGCCTTGCCTGCGAACACGAACTGCATAGGCCGATCCGGGTGCAGCAGTAACGCCTTCAAGCGCTCAGGATCGCTCAACAGCAACGTGGAACGTTTATAGGTAGCGAACCGTCGGCTGAACCCAATAGTAAGTACGCTTGGGTCGAGAGCACGGTCGGTCCAGGACAAATCAGCGCCGGTAAGACCACGGCCTTCAGCGGCAGTACGCAACGAATGACGAACAAAGCTCACCAAACGCGAGCGAGTTTCTTCCCGGACGCGCCACAGCACATCATCGGGGCAATCGTGGATATGTTCCCAGCGATCAGGACCGGCATCGGGCCATTCGGGAAGTACATACCGCTGGAACAGCTCACCCATTTCATTGGAGGTCCAGGTGCGAGCGTGGACACCGTTGGTAACCGCACCGATTGGTACTTCGCTAACGGGTACGCCAGGCCACAGATTTGCGAACATTTCGCGGCTCACCGCTCCGTGTAGTTTCGAAACCCCATTGGCTTGCCCTGCGAGACGCAAACCCATAACCGCCATGTTGAACGGTGCATCATTTGCCGAGCCTGGCTCATGGCCGATGTTCATGAACTCATCGAACGTGATGCCAACTTCGGCTGCCCACTTACCAAAATACTTTTCCATAAGCGCGCGGGGGAATCGGTCGATGCCAGCAGGAACTGGAGTATGGGTGGTGAACACGCAACCGGCACGTGATGCTTCCATAGCTTCGGCGAGGCTGAGACCATCACCGGTCATGTATTGGCGGATGCGTTCCAGGCCCAAGAAACCGGCATGGCCCTCGTTGGTGTGAAATACCTGTGCGGGGATGCCCAATGCTTGAAGCACTCGAACTCCGCCGATACCCAGCAGGATTTCTTGGCGGATGCGCTTCTCTTCGCCGCCTCCGTACAGTCGATCGGTAACCGCTCGGGTTTCGGCGTCGTTGACTTCGATGTCGGCATCAAGAAGGTAAAGGTTGATCCGGCCCACCTTGGCTTTCCATACGCGTGCATGCATGGGTGCGCCGGCCAGCTCGACGGTGACCGTGAGCTCGTTGCCATCGGCGGCTTTCACAATTTCGAGCGCCATCAAGTGTGGATCAAGCGTCGGGTAGCTTTCCTGCTGGTATCCATCGTGGCTGAACGTTTGGCGAAAGTAACCCTGACGGTAAAACAAGCCAATGCCGGTGAGGGGAATGTTGAGTCCACTGGCGGCTTTGAGATGGTCGCCAGCTAGTACCCCAAGGCCGCCCGAGTACTGGGGGAGGGCCTCGGAGATACCGAATTCGGGGGAGAAGTACGCTACGGATTTCAGCGGGGTCTCACCGCGAAGTTGCAGCCAACCTGGCGAATCTACGTATCGAACAAGATCGTCGTGCATTTCATCGAGATAGGCCATAAACGACGGGTCGGCGCTCAACTCGGCCAGGCGGGCTGGGCTTACGGTGGCCAGCAGCCGGACCGGGTCGCGCCCAACCTGTTCCCACAGCTCAGAATCAACCCAGCGAAACAGTCTCCGAGCCCGGTCGTCCCAAGACCAACGCAGATTGTTGGCCAGGGCCTGAAGGGGGGCGAGAACCGAAGGCAACTGCGTTCGAACTGTAAAACTTGTAAACGCTTTCATGGCGTACATTGTACTCGGAGGACTTTCCCGTCTTTCTCTTTTTGGCGGTTTGTCACGTGGTGCGAAATCCCTGGTTTGGCTTGGAAATGTATTCAACTTCGTCCTCGCTGGACCCATGTGACTGGTGGAATCGACGTTTCGGGCAAGATTGGGACATGAAGAATCGTTTCTCGATGCTGACGGTCTTGCTCACAATCGGTTTGCCCCTACTCGCCGGTGGATGTGGAGCCACCGCTTCTTCCATTGGTGAGCGGGCCTTTGTTGAGGCGGTCAACCTAAAGTGTCGTAGCGATAAGGCTCGATTTGCCGTGGCCAAACGGATTGCGGGTGATTTGGCCGATACCCCGAAAGGCCAAGAACTCCAGGCCGACGCGCAAAAACGACTCGATGATCTTGGCGCTCGTTGGGAAGATCTGAGGGGCACGGTGGCCAAGCTGAACGGGCCGAAGCCCGTCGAAGAGGTGATCACTAAAGCTGCTGATTCGCTGAAGGCCCTGCCCGGCCAGGTGATGGACAAAACCCTCACCCCAGCCGAAGCGAAGGACAAGTTGCAAGCGGTACGTGCTGATCTGCGGGCCCGAGGTTTCGTCGACTGTGTGTAATTGACCAGCGCCTGGTGGAGGAGCCGTCGTAGTAGGCAAGCCGTGCCTTGGCTGAATCGTGGTGCGCCAGGCATGCGCAGTAGTTTTGGTCAGTGACTGCGACGACTTCTGCAACTTCTGCAACTTCTGCGACATCTGCAAAGACTTCGGCTGTTGAGTCCTTGCCTGTTGGTCTGTTCGAGGGCCTTTGCTCCACCCGAGCTATTCGTAGGTATACAGATGATCCTGTGCCCGATGAGGCGCTTCGGGACATGCTGTTCGCGGCGACCAGGGCTCCGAGTGGTTCCAATCGCCAACCGTTTCGTTTTCTCGTTCTCCGTGACGGGGAGAAGGCGGTGGTCGCGAAACGTTTGGTGGCCGACGCAGCCCAGAACGTTTGGGTGGGCAAGCAACGTGCCGATGGGTACGGCGAAGGATCTGGTGCACGCCCCGATTCGCCCAAAGCGCGGATGGCGGCGACCATGCAGCACTACGTTGACCATTTTGCCGACGTGCCGGTCCTGGTGTTTGCCTGCTTGGAGCGATACCGGCCCGAAGAGTCCT
>JAYTWN010000441.1:0-4356 GCA_043743435.1 Acidimicrobiia bacterium | reverse complement strand
TTTAGTCGAACAGGGCTTCGACGTATTCATCGGGATCAAACTCGACGAGATCGTCGGCACCTTCACCAAGGCCCACCAGCTTGATGGGGATACCTAGCTCGGTTTGGATAGCGAAGGCGATGCCACCCTTGGCCGTGCCATCAAGCTTGGTGAGAACCACCCCCGTGAGATCCGCAACATCGCCAAACTGCTTGGCCTGAATCAAACCATTTTGACCCGTGGTGGCATCGAGCACCAACAGCACTTCAGTAACTTTGCCCGGATCCTTATCGGCGATACGTCGAATCTTGCGTAGCTCTTCCATCAGGTTCGTCTTCGTTTGTAAGCGGCCTGCGGTATCACCAAGAACCAGATCGATGTTGCGAGCAGCGGCGCGTTCCACAGCGTCAAAGATTACTGAACCAGGGTCGGCGCCCTCATTGGCTCGCACCAAATCAGCACCGGTTCGCTCTGCCCACATACCAAGTTGCTCGGCCGCCGCCGCACGAAACGTATCGCCGGCTGCCATGATCACCGTTCGACCATTGGCTGCTTCACGTTTGCCGATCTTGCCGATCGTTGTGGTTTTGCCCACACCATTGACGCCGACGAACAACCACACATTTGGGCGACCCGGTTCAAAGTGCATCGTGCGATCACCCGAAGCTAAGCGCGCCTTCAAATCGGCCTTAAGCGCATCCAGCAACTCCGTTGAGTCTTTGATGCCTTCGGATTTCACGCGAGCTTTGAGATCATCCAGGAGGGCGGTTGTGGTGTTGATGCCAACGTCGGCTCGCACCAGGGCTTCTTCGAGATCATCCCAGGTGGCCGCATCGATGGTGCTGCGCCCAAGTACTGAACCAAAATACCCACCGAGAAGCCCACGGGCCTTTGAAAGCCGATCCCGGAACCTTGGCCGCACAATCTCTTGGACTTCGCCCCCGACATCAGCGACTTGGTCTTCTTCGACCGCCGGATAGGGTTCAGCGACGACGGAGTCGGCGTCACCAGAAAGGTCCTTGTCTGTGACAACCGGGCGGTCGAGAACGGCAGTGCCAGCTGCCCCCGTCGAAGTTGAAGTCGAACTTGAGGGGGGAGACACTTGCGGTTTTGCGGGCGGCGCCACCAGAACCCGTCGGGACCGATTCCGAACGACGACATATCCAACAACGGCCACCACAAGCAGCGCCGCGAAACCAAGACCAATGACCAATTCCACGCCGAACAGCCTAGGGGCCACACTGCGGGCGACCGGCATGATCGACCCTTGGTGGCAACCTGTACTTGAGCAGCGCTTTGGCTCGACCGAATGAAGAGCCGGCAGATGCGGAGACGACCCAGAGTTGCCAACCCTGTAACGCCTCGCTTGGGACGCTTTTTGGATCTGACGGGCCCCATCTCCGCTTCGCTTCGAGTCCCGTCAATGGGTCCTTTTCCAACCGGCAAGCCGGATCGGGAACCCTTTTTGGATCTGACGGGCCCCATCTCCGCTTCGCTTCGAGTCCCGTCAGTGGGTCCTTTTCCAACCGGCAAGCCGGATCGGGAACCCTTTCAGCGGGTGTGCGCTTGGAATGTCGCCCACTATCGCTGTTTTTCTCACTGCTTATGAACAAAACTGGCTTAGTGGGCGACATTTTCGTTGCACAACTCCGAGGTTTGTGGTGGTACAACTGAGGCGTGCGTTCCAAGCTGTTTAATCTCGATGCCCTTTTCGAGTTGACGGTTGGGCTCATTCTCATGCTCAACCCCCTGCTTGGCCCCAAGTTTCCGATTTCCGGCGGGTTTATGAGCCTTGTTGGATTTGCATGCCTCGTCGCCGCAATTTTCGTGGGCCAGGCAGGAATGGGTAAAGGTCCGCTGGTGAAACGTATTGCCAAGGTCGGTGTGCTCAACACGGCGAGCGGTTCGGCCTTGGGTTTGTGGGCCCTAGTTGACGACGGTTTTGGCTCAGGTGGCGTCGTTTTTGCATTGATCCTTGCCGCAGGTCTTTTGGCCTTGGGATTGTCACAAATCTTCTTTGGCGACCGACCCGCCAAACCTGGCCGCCGCCGCTCAACCCACGCAGAACGCTCCGCTGCCATCCAAGGCCGCAAGCTTTAGCGGCTACCCGTCTTCTACTTTTGCGACCAAGCCGTATCCGTGGCATTCGTGCCTTCAGTTCGGCGTGTGCCGATATGCACGCTCGTGAGCCGAAAAGCCCGTGCACAGCTACTCACGAACATGCACTTTCACACACACGCCTGAAACCGTGGACCGACAGGGTGCGAACGGGTCATCCAGTAAGGTCACCATCCCATGTCGTTTACCCCCGTTGACTCCGCCGACGATCCCCGGCTCGATCCGTTCCGACGCATCAAGGGGCGTACCGATCGGCATGAGGAGACCTTCGTCGGCGAAAGCGAAATCGTATTGGAGCGACTGTTTGCCTCCTCAATCGTGGTTCGTTCGATTTTGACCACCCCGGCCCGAGCTGAGCGCCTGCACGACGAAATCGCCACCTACCTCACAAGGGTGGCCGAGATCAATGCACCAATCGTTTTCACCGCACCCCAACCGGTAATCGACGAAGTGGTCGGCTACCCGCTGCACCGTGGCGTGATTGCGGTCGCGGAACGGCCTGTGTTGCCGTCGGCATTGTCGTTACTATCGACAGCCCAAACCGTGGTGGTGCTCGAAGGCGTGATGGACCCCGAAAACGTTGGCTCGGTGTTCCGCCACGCCGCAGGGTTCGGTGCCGACGCGGTGTTACTCCACGGTCACACCGGCGACCCGCTCTACCGTAAAACCATTCGTACTTCAATGGGATGGACACTTAGCATTCCCTATGCGCGCACAGAACCCGGCTCGTCGCTCACCTCGCTGTTGGCTTCAGCCGGATTCGTTTCCCTCGCTTTGACTCCCGCCCGGACCGCCGATCTGCTGACGACGGTTATTTCCAGCCTGCCTTCAACTTCCAAAGTTGCGCTCCTGCTCGGGGCGGAAGGTCCTGGCCTTGAAGAATCCACCATGGCCTGCTCCCACTACCGTGCCCGCATTGCTTTGTCCGATGGCGTCGATTCCCTCAACGTCGCCACCACCGCTGCCCTCGCCCTCTTCTCGCTCTCCACCGCCCACCCCAACCGACTCTTAACTGCTGGCGGGCCCCATCTCCGCTTCGCTTCGAGTCCCACCAGAGAGTCCTCGCCGACCGGCAAGCCGGATCGGGGACTCCACCACCGCACTCAGTCCCTGCCATAGGCTCGTAAACGCCGGGTGCCCAGGATCGTCCCAATATACCCAAATCGGTACCTCGCTTAGGTCGCAGCAAAATTTCGACCCGCAGAGGAGCGAGGTCGATGTGGAAATGCGCCACTAGAGCAGGGAAGCGGAATTACCCGTTCCGAAAACCCCGGATCCGTTCTCATCCCTTGGAGGGCAAACCACACCCTCGACCCAGCCATCGCCCGCGATACCTTGCACCTCAACTACGCCGGTTACCGTCGGCTTGACAAGACGTTGACTGAGGCCATCAAATCCGCGAGTGGTTTAGGTTCAAGTTGTGATGCTTCAGTCACGGTAAATCTGCGCAATCTATGCTCGGAGGTTATGACAACGCCCACTCCGCATATTGAAGCTGCTGCCGGTGAGATTGCCGAGGTGGTGCTGCTACCGGGTGATCCTCTTCGCGCCAAGATGATCGCGGAGAACTTCTTGGAGGGTGCAGTTTGTTACAACACCGTCCGAAATATGTTGGGGTATACCGGCACCTACAAGGGCATGCGGATCTCGGTGCAAGGGACGGGGATGGGTATGCCATCGATCTCGATTTACGTGACCGAGCTGATGCGCTTCTACGGCGTGAAAACGGCAATTCGGATCGGGTCTTGCGGGGCATTACTAGAATCGATTGCGTTGCGAGACATCGTCATTGCCCTAAGTGCACATACTACCTCGGGTATGAATCGTCGCTACTTTAGCGGCATTGATTACGCCCCAACCGCCAACTTCGAACTCGCCTCGGCAGCGAACCGCATCGCCCTCGAGCAAGGACTGCGAGCCCACACCGGCCCGATCCTTACCAGCGACGCGTTCTACGATGACGACGTTGCCACCTTCGATTTAGTGGCCGCTCACGGAACGCTCGCCGTAGAGATGGAAGCCGCAGCCCTCTACACAATCGCTGCTCGTGAAGGAGCTCGCGCACTGTGCATGGCCACCGTCAGCGATCACCTCAAATCCCACGAAGTCATGACCTCAGATGAACGCCAAATCGGCTTCGCCAACATGGTCACCCTCGCCCTAGAAACCGCCCTCGCCACGCAGTAGTAGTAGTAGTAGTAGTAGTAGTAGTAGTAGTAGTAGTAGTAGTAGTAGTAGTAGTAGTAGTAGTAGTAGTAG
>JAYTWN010000440.1:0-2672 GCA_043743435.1 Acidimicrobiia bacterium | reverse complement strand
ACGAGCCAAATCGATGTCGACCGGTTCAAGGATGGGCAACATCATCTCGCCAATGACTGCCGCAGAGCCATCCATGTAGACCTCAAGGTCGGCATAGGTCTCATAGGTGGCGATGGAAAGATCCATGGTCATCGAGTTCAGAAATCGTCGCACCGCCGACGGGTCAATATCGAAACTGCGAACCGTATGCACAACTGCTTTTAGCACCGGATGCTCGCTGCGGCCTACGGCTTGGTCCTCGAAAAAACGATCGCCGAATGTCTTGAGTGCGTCGGCCCGCTCGGTGATCGTGGCGGTTGATCCGAGGTCATCAACAATGTCATCGGCATAGCGGCACAGTGCATACAACGCGTGCACATGATGACGTTTAATCTGCGGCAACAAATGGGTTGACCAGTAATAGGTGGTCCCATATCGCTTGTTGAGTTCCTGACAGATCGCATAGGACTCATCCAGCGTGACCCGCTCGTCGAGGCGAACAATATCGGTGCTCGATGAGGGACCGCTCCGAACATTACGAGCTTTACCGGCAGCCGTCGTCCCCAAAGCTTTCACTCGATCTTTTAAGCCAGCGGGGGCACGTGTACCAGGCGAATTCATCACGGAAGACCTTATTCGCTCCCCAAACGCAAACTTGCGGGTTTTCGAATTTGAAAGCTGAGTGGTTCAGCGGCTAGCAAATGGAAATGAGTTCCGCGTGTCGACGAATACGGATTCTGCCGCTAAGCGTCTGCTGCCGGACCCCAAAGGTCTTCGACGGTGGATTGAACGCAGCGGGCGATTCGAATGGCCAGGACAACTGAGGGTGCGTAGTCGCCAGATTCGATAGAGATCACCGTTTGACGGGTGACCCCAACGGCGACTGCGAGCGACTCCTGGGTATACCCGTGTGCCGTTCGGGCAATTCTGACAGGGTGGTGTTGGGTCGCTACTGGCATATGCGAAGGCTGGTTTGAAGGGTCAATCTTCGGGCTCATTCGTCGCCACCGGCTTGGGCTTGACGCTTCTGAATCGCCCGCTTCGAAGCAATAGAAATCAGCGCAAATAGCGCAACCGCGAAGGCAGCACCCGTAACCAAACCGGCGATTGTCGACAAATCGAGTTTGCCAATTTTGGTCGACCGGTACTTCACCCAGAGGAAGCACGCCAGGTAGAACCCACCGACGGCTAGGCCCACAACCTTGCGGGTTTTGGATGCGTGTTTTTGCCAAGATTTGACATCAATCTCTACATGGCGGCGAAGTAGAACGCCGAAGATGAGGAACTGCCCGAGAGTCGCCGTGAGGACCATTGCAGTAACCAGGCCAATCGCAGGCTTACCCACTAAAACGAGGCCGATCCCGCCGACGATGATGATCAGGAATGTTTGCAAAACCAGTGCGGCGGAGGCGGCTTCGTTGTAGATCGCGGATTGGCGTTCGTCTTGCCAAAACGGATGTTTGCGGTCGATAAGTGCATCAACCAATCGATCGATGCGTCGGGCGGGTTGGGTTGAGGACGAAGTAGTCATGTAAAGAATCCTATACGTAAACCATTCTTAACGTCAAGGATTATTTACATTGATCAACTCGAAAAATCTGCGTTTTGAATCGGTGTGCCAAACGACGAGGGCAGTTTAAGTGGATCTGAAATCCAGTGAGCCAAATCGAACTTAGTTAGTGCGATCTGGCTCATTGGTTTAAGCCACAACTGATTCAGAGCTGGGAGACGCGTTCGGAGGCTAGGCGACCGGAGAGTAGAACCATGGGGACGCCAACTCCGGGGACGGTGGACGAGCCGACGAAGACCAGCCCGGGAACACGTTTGTCGGTGTTTTTTGGCCGGAAGGGGCCGGTTTGGAAGAATTTGTGTGACAGCGCAAACGGCGTGCCCATGGCCATACCTTGGCGTTCCCAATCGTTGGGATCCAAGAAATGCTCAACTTCAACGTCGGCCGGGGTGGCTGGGTAGCCCATCTCGGAAACACGTCGGGCGATGTCGGCTTGAATCCGTGGACGTTCGGTATCCCAATTGATCGTGCCGCCCAGATGAGGAGTTGGTTCGAGTACATACAAAATGTGACGGCCATCAGGAGCGAGCGATCGGTCAGAAAACGTAGGTACGGTTACTAATAGTGAAGGGTCGGGCATTCGAGTACCGGTCTTCAACAACGCATCGAACGCTTCTTTCCATTGCGATCCGAAATGAATGTTGTGATGCTCGGTCCCCTTTGGCAGAGCACCCTTCACGCCAGCAAGCCACAGTGCACAACTCGGCGAATACTCACCCTTGCGAACCACGCGAGGTGCTTCCAACTCAGGCAGCAACGACGAATACGCCACGGGAAGATCAGCATTCACAACTACTGCATCGGCAGGCAAAGTTTCACCGTTGGATAACCGTACGCCACGGACCGGACCGTTTGAACCCGTCGCCCGAAGAATTCGTTCTACATTCAAGTTGTAGCGAATCTCCACCCCAGCCCCAGTAGCGGCACGAGCTAGACCGGTTGACACTGCGTGCATTCCACCCTCAGGAAAGTACACGCCGGCAACCGTATCCATATAGGTAATGATGGCGTAGGCCCCAAGCGCCGAGAATGGTGATAAGCCCGCATACATTGCTTGGAAGGTGAAGATTTTCTGCAAACGAGGGTCTTTGAAATACTTGGCGACAAGGTTGTGCTGCTTAGC
>JAYTWN010000439.1:0-3232 GCA_043743435.1 Acidimicrobiia bacterium | reverse complement strand
GTTGTGGTGGTGACCCTCTGTGGCGGTCGAGTAGCTGTGTTTTTCGTAGTTGATTGCGGCTTGGCGCTGGGCCGTTTGGCGTTGGGTTGGTTGGCGCTGGTTTGGTTAGTGCTGGGTGGTTTTGAAGTGCCAGGTTTCGATGCGGCGAAGGAGGGCTCGGCGGACAGTGGCATGGCGCACAGAGCAAGGCTCGTCAGCAGCAACGAAACAGCCCGACGTGTTCGCGTCCAAGAAGTCGAGTTCACGATGCCAAAACCTCTGTACCCATATGGTTGATCTCGTAACCGGGAAGGCGCTGTGCTCGGCGTACTAGAGCAGAATCGGACAACAGGGACACGAGGGCAATCGCACCCCGGTGGTCCACGTAACGACTATCAATCCACAGCTCGCTGTGATGGGTTTCCAGCGGCAGAAAATCCAGACCAAAGGCCCGAGCTGCGGCCTCCATGGTGATCCCTGCGGGTATGCCAGCTATTACATGACGGGCGGCGTCGATATGCCCATCGACTGTTGGGCCGGGTAACCCCGGTGCGCCAACGGCGGTCAATGCTCTTTGTAACGCCCGTTGCGTTCCCGCTCCCTCTTCTCGCTGAGCTGTGCGCAGTTTGCGTTCGGCCATGTGCTCGATGGTCATGACCTTGCGGCGTGATGTTGACGATGCCGAAGATGGCGAAGATGCCACGCCAACCTGCCACGAAGCAAAGCGCCACCGTCGAACACTGAGAGGTGGTTTTGGCAGTGTTGCCTGCCGTCCGTGAACAACCACGCCATGGACAACCCCGTTGGCGAGCGCTGAGATGGCCGCCCCGGTGGAGAGGTGTATGGGAACCACCATGGGACCACGCCGACGCTCCAAGACTGATGCCGCCAAACCGAGGAGGGGATCGCAGCCTCCCACCACCAATCGGGTTGCATCGTCGGGTTCGTTGAACCTCTCTATTCCCCTGTCGCCAAGAAAACCATCGGCCACCGCCCATGATTCTGATGCCGACAACAGATGCCGCAAGGGTGCATACACCCTCTGTGTTCCCACTTGAGCGGTAACCACCGGCGTGCCGTTGGGAACGGTTCCGGAAACGCAAACGTAGGGTTGATCGGCCGACGAATACGAAGCAGCAAACAGGGTTTCGACGGATACGCCGAGGGCCCGGGCGATACGGATGGCGGTATCCACGCTGGGCGAATGACGTTCGGCTTCAATCGCCCCAACGGTTTGGCGGGTCATGCCGGCCAATTCGGCCAGCTCCGCTTGCCCAAGCCCACGCAGAAGCCGTTGTGCTCGAACCCCGTTTCGCATAAGCCAGTATTCTAGCGCAACGCCAGAATCCTGTCTTCAGGACTGCGCTGCCCTTCTCAGAGATAAATGGTTGCGGCGTCGAACGCGTCGTTGCTGAAAACCTGACCGTCATTATCGACAATCAAGCAGCCGAAGGTGTCCGGGCTCGGGACAAGTCTGGTTGTGTCCGGGCTCGGGACAAATCTTGAACAGTCGTTCGGGAACGAGCCCTGGGCATTGAGCGTGGCGATAAAGCTGAGACCCTCCGCTGGGTTGGCCACGCTGAGCATGGTGGCTAGTGCGTCGGCCGTTGCGGCAGTTGGAGCGAAGACGCTAGCTGAGGCAACATGGTCGACCGGGTAGCCGGTTCGAGGGTCGATCACGTGGCTGTACCAGTTGCCAAGGATGCTGAAGCCCCGACGCGATCCGCCCGACGTGGCCAATCCTGCGGTCCGAAGGACAATACTGCGCAACGGAGGTTCATTATCGTATGCGCGCAGAGGATTTTCGATGGCAACGGTTGAGGTAGCCACATCCTCCGATCCGCACAGTCGCAAATCGCCACCAATGTTCACCAAAATGGCGGAGACCCGGTCGTCGGCGATGCAAAGTTCTGCCGCGCGATCAACGATCCAACCCTTGGCGATCGCATGCAAACTTAGGGCTGAGCAGTCACCGGTCTTGGTGACGTTGCCGGTGCTGGCATCTACGAGGTACCGAGGTGCCACCAAGTTCTGGGCCATGGTTTCGAGTTGATCGGTTGTGGGCAAGACTTGTCTCGCTTCAGCGTTACGCCAAAGGGCAGTGAACTCGTCGGCCAGGGGAGTGAAACATCCTTCGGTGACGGTGCGCCAGTGCTCGGCCAAGGCCAGTACTTCGCAAAGTTCGGGATGATCACGAAACCTAAGCGTATGGACGGAGTCGGGGTCTTTCCATCGGCTCAGCGTGCTGTGCGGCCGGTAGACGCTGAAGATGTTCTCCAGTCGTTCGATCTCAGCCTGGAGCTGTTTGCTAAGCGCTTCGGCGTGGCGTGGCTGTGTGCACAAGACCTGCAGCGATAACCGGGTTCCGAGGACGGGTTCTGCAGAACTGCGATGCCACGAGGGCCTCCTCAACACGTTGGAAACCCTGCTGAACCGCATGCGAACGTTCTAGCACCCCGGTCTCAGCAGCCCAGCTCAGCAGCCCCGGTCGGCTGGGTAGCTTTCGCCGTGCTGGTTTGCCGTAAGCCTCGTTGGGATGACCTTTCACTCAGCCGCGCCAGTCGCAGTAAGTTGGGGATATGCGCTTTGTTGGTCTTGGAGACAGTCTCACCCAGGGCGTTGGCGATCCCAAACCTGGTTTAGCAGGGTTTCATGGCGAGCTTGAGGGTTGGGTCGAATATTTCGCCAGGGCAGTGCGGTTAACAGGCGCTCCGGTAGACGTTCAGAATGTTGCCATTGCCGGGGCCCGATTGGAACACGTACTGGACGAACAATTGGCGGTCGTTTTCGGCCCGGCTTTGACGGTCGACGGGGTAACCCCAGCAATACCGGCAACACGCGGGACGAAAGGAAGCGATGGCCCAGGCGAGGCGTCTCAGGCCGGGCATTCCCGGGCCGACATTGTTTCCTGCTTTATCGGCGTGAACGACCTGTGGGATATCAATCTTGATTTTGATCTCTTCGCTCGTCGTTATAACGAATTGTTCAGCGCGCTTACGAAAGTCTCGCCGATTGTCTTGACTTGTTCAATTCATGATGTGTTTGCGCCCTATCCGATTCGCGCGCCACTTCGGAAAAAGCTCATGGAACATATCAATTTGATGAATGAGATCATCAACCAAGCGTCGGTGGATCACTCGTTGGTGTTGGTTGATCTGGCCAATCGTTCAGACATGTTCTCCCGATCCGTCCTTGCTATCGACTTCCTCCATCCCAACCGTTACGGGCACCAGCTCATCGCCGCCGAAGTGTT
>JAYTWN010000438.1:0-3526 GCA_043743435.1 Acidimicrobiia bacterium | reverse complement strand
GCAGGTGGCGGCCTGCGGTTTCGAAGCTTCTTGGACTCACCATGATGTGGGCTGCTGCGGTGTGAATGTCGCGGAAGCATCGTTGTAAGGGAGATGTGGCGTATACCGCCGAACCGCCGCCAGCGTGGAAGCACCGATCTACGGCTCTCACCATATCGGCACCAATGTGTGCGGCAGCCAAACGAACGGCAAGGCGTTGCTCGGTATTCGCACGGTCTCCTCGATCAATCACCGTCCACACCTCGCCCAGCGTGTCTTCCAAATAAGCCACGGCCGAGCGGATCGAAGCTGCCGACATGGCCAACTCGGTTTGCGTAATGGGCGAGGTGGCGATGGTTTTGTTGGATTGCGTGGGCTTTTTCGATACGGCCAAAAGCTGAAGTTCTTCGAGTGCCCGCTCCGCGATGCCAATCATCACCGAGGCAATTCCTGAGCAGAACAACGGCATAAGAGGCATCCGGGAAATCGCCGCGTCAACTTGGGGTTTAGAGACCCCGAGTTGGATTGAATATCCGTCGACCACCTCACAGTTTTCGACCGAGTAATCGTGTGACCCGGTGCCTGCTAAACCTGCGGAATACCAGGTGTCATGCATACGTATTTTCGCCATGGGGAGCAGCATTTGATGGAAACCACCATCGCTGGTGAGCGTGCCGGAGGTCATCCATGTAGCAATGGGCGAGCCGCTCCCCCACGCCCATCGACCGGTGACGTTCCACCCGGTGGGCGTGCGTTCTCCCGCTCCGGTGGGCGCGTAGGCACCGCAAACCACCATCTCGGGGTCACCCATAACAGCATGGGCAACGGCTGGCTCGAGCACTCCTGCCCCATGCGACGCCAAGGACCCGATTGCACTCACCCACGCAGTTGCTGCATCGGCTTTAGCAAGTCCGCGTAACAATCGCGATGCACTCAGCGGGTCCATTTGCGGCCCGCGATACACCGCAGGCACGAACATTCGGAACGCCCCGATCCCTTTCACCGCTTCGATGGTCGCAACACTCAACCGACGCTGCTGTTCTTGTTCGGCAGCATTTGCCCGCAAAACACCATCAAGCTCCACAGTGATGGTCTGGGCTCGTTTTGATGATTGCTCAATGTCCGGCGACATCTTTGCTCCTTTGCTCAGCTCGCCCTTATCGTAGGTCTTCGACGAAATCTTCTCAGCGTCCGTGGGACAGTTTTCGGAGTTTTTGGTAGTGGCGGTCGAAGATGTGGGCGATTTCGGCTCCTCGCGCTCCGGTGGCGTGGATGGGTGAACGTAACCCGGCAGCTTCGGAAAGCACGGTGCGCTGAGGGATGTCTGGTCGCCAGAGTGGGGAATTCCCGAGCAACACCAACAGTTGGTCTTCTTGGTAGGCGGCCTCGGTTGAGTTCGGTGGCACTCGATTCATGATGACCCCGGCTAGGTCGAGGGTGGGGTTGAAATCCGCCCACACGTTATCGATCAGGTCACTTACCCCGGTGATGCCCCTCACGGAAAGGGCTGCAGGTTCCACCACGATCAACGCGAAATCTGCAGCAGTCAACGCGTTGATCGTAAGTGCCCCTACTGCTGGGGAGCAGTCAATCAGCACAATGTCATAGCTTTGGGCAATCCCGTCGAGAGATGTTCGTAAGCGCGCAGCCTGATTCTTTTTACCCAGATCACCTTCTCGTGCCGCCAACGCTCCAGATGCGGGGAGGACGTGGACGTTGGAACCCCAGCTGCTCTCGACTACTGATTTGGCAGCCATCCCGGCCCGATTCTTGCGAATACACGATTCGGTTCCGTCGGTAACGGCCTCAGGATCCACTCCAAGGGCCCAGGTGGCGTTGGCTTGCGGGTCACAATCGACCACGAGCACTACGTCGCCACGGGCTGCTGCCGCCGAGGCCAATCCAAGCGTCACCGTGGTCTTTCCCACGCCACCTTTTTGGTTCACTATGGCAACCGTTGCACCCATGCTCAGATGCTGTCACACGCGCAGGTGCTCCCGATCCGGCTTGCCGGTCGGTGAAGAGCACCGTCGGTCCGGATGACGAAGTCGGCCCGGCCGCGTTCAACACAGGTGCTCCCGATCCGGCTTGCCGGTCGGTGAAGAGCACCGTCCGGACCGGTGGCGAAGTCGACCCCAGCAGCGTTTGATCCAGCTCCCCCGATCGAACTGTGACGTATTTTGCCAGACTGCGAGGGAGAGAACTCTCGATAAGGCTGCGCGAAAGCCTAAGTTTGCATAGTGAGTAATTCCTTGGCCGAGGCCGCAACAGATACCGAAACCCGTGCGCTGGGGTCCTCCGAACACACCGGGAAATCACCAGATTTGGCCATTGGCGCGTTTACCGATCGTGGCCCGTGGATCGTTGACCCAGCGAAGCTCACGTGGCGGGTTGGCCTTGACCGGGTAAGGGCTCGTACCGCCGCCCAGGTTCCCATGCTTACGACGCCTGCCAAGTTGCCTCCCGGCAGCCGAGTTCTTCGCACCGGACGGGTTTTGGGAGGCGCCCTGTTGATGTGGCGTATCAAGGAGAAGCCCAAGGGCGGAGCCGAGAGCCGAGCGGGTGTTTCTCGTCGTCTGCGCCAGGCTTTTGAAATTCTTGGACCTACGTACATCAAGATGGGCCAAATCATTTCCTCCGGCGAGGGCATCTTTCCTCCCGAGTTGGTAAACGAGTTTCGACTCCTGCGTGATGCGGTGCCTGCCGAACCGTGGGAAGTGGTGGAGAAAACCCTCCTGGAGGATTTTGGGAAGCCGATCAACGAGATCTTTGCTTTCATTGACCACACGCCCATCGCCGCGGCCTCGATTGCTCAGGTACACGCCGCCACGTTGATCACGGGCGAAGAAGTTGTCGTGAAGGTGCAACGCCCGTCGGTGGCAGCCAATGTGCATCGTGATCTCAAAGCCATGAGCTGGTTTGCTCCTCTGCTGATTGGCCGTATTCCGATTGCTGCGCTGGCCAACCCTCCCGCGCTCGTGGAGTTGTTTGCCGAGACGATTGTGGAGGAGTTGGATTTTCGTCTTGAGGCTGAGAACATGCTCGATAGTGCCGCGGTATTGAGCAAGACCGAGCCGCGCATGATGATCGTTCCCCGTCCGCATCCCACGTTGGTGACCAAGCGGGTGTTGGTCATGGAGCGGCTTTCGGGTTTCAAGTTTGATGACGCCGTTGGTATGCGCGCAGCAGGTATTGATACCGAAGCGGTTATCAAAACCGGCATGGTTGCGTTCCTTGAGGGAGCGATGCTGTACGGCGTATTCCATGGCGACCTGCATGGCGGCAACCTGTTTGTGATGCCCGATGGTCGCACGGCGTTGCTCGATCACGGAATTACTGGGCGTCTTGATGATCGGAAGCGTCAAGCCTTTTTGAAGCTGATGTTGGCCGGCACTACCAACGACATTCGCATGCAAGTGCAGTGCCTGTGTGACCTTGGTGCGCTCCCCCACGACACCGATATCGACACGGTCATTCGCGATTTGAATCTCGATGGGCCGGTGAAGGATCCCACCAAAATGTCGCCGGATCAGATGATCAGCGAGAT